>JBLHMY010000167.1:0-5735 GCA_047621065.1 Glaciecola sp.
TCGCGTATTTTAATCAAAGTAGCCGCTACTTGGGAAGGTATAAAGGCCGCAGAAATTCTTGAAAAAGAAGGTATAAACTGTAACTTAACCTTATTGTTTAGCTTTGCTCAAGCACGCGCCTGCGCAGAAGCCGGTGTATTTTTAATATCACCATTTGTAGGCCGTATATTGGATTGGTATAAAGCAAACACAAGTGAGCAAGACTACAGCGGTGCCAACGACCCAGGGGTTGTATCGGTCACGAGTATTTATAACTATTACAAAGAACATGGTTACAAAACAGTAGTAATGGGCGCAAGTTTCAGAAACACCAGTGAAATAATTGAGCTTGCAGGATGCGACAGACTAACAATAAGCCCTCAATTATTAGACCAACTGGCCAATACTGAAGGCACACTTGTCGCAAAATTAGTCGACAATGGCGCAAACACGCCCCCAGCAACGCCATTGAGCGAAGAAACCTTCAGATGGGATATGAATCAAGACGCCATGGCAACTGAAAAGCTAAGTGAAGGCATTCGTAACTTTGCCGGCGATCAGGTAAAACTTGAAGCATTACTGGCGCTAAAGCTAAACAAGTAACTATTAATATCTTCGTATAAGTCATATTTTGCTCATTTTAAGGAATAAACATGAATAAACTAAAACAGTCTGAGGCGTGGATTATGCTTGAACATCACGCACCGTTTGTTAAGCGCTACCACATGCGCGATATGTTTGCTGCCGATCCGTCACGGGCCGAAAAGTATTCACTAAGTGCGGCTGGGCTGTTTTTAGATTATTCAAAAAACAGAGTGACTCAAGAAGTACTCGATAATCTTTATGCATTGGCAAACGAACGCATGTTGCCGGCTAAAATAAACGCTATGTTTAGCGGCGAAAAAATAAATACCACCGAAGGCCGAGCAGTACTACACACCGCTTTGCGAAACTTTTCTGGCCAACCGGTTATGGTCGATGGCAAAGACGTTATGCCAGAGATAACAGCAACTTTGCTAAAAGTAAAAGCGTTTACCGAATCGATTCACAATCAAACACACAAAGGCTACACCGGAAAAGCGATTAAAAAAATCGTTGCTATTGGCATAGGTGGTTCATTTTTAGGCCCCAAAATAGTCACCGAAGCGCTTAAACCTTATAAAGTAAAAGCATTAGACGTAGTATTCGTTGCAAACGTAGATGGTTGTCATATCGCCGACGTATTAAGTCAGTGCGACGCAAACGAAACCTTATTTGTAATGTCATCAAAATCATTTACCACCCAAGAAACCTTACAAAACACCTTATCGGCCAAAGCATGGTTTTTAGCACAAGGCGCCAGCCAACAAGATATTGCTAAACACTTTGTAGCAGTTTCGTCAAACACTGCTGCAGCGGTTGAATTCGGCATGGATGAAAACAATATATTCCCAATGGCCGATTGGGTAGGTGGACGATACTCACTGTGGTCAGCAATTGGTTTACCAATAAGCTTGGCATTGGGCTATGACAACTTTGAATCCTTATTAAAAGGTGCTTACAAAATAGATTGCCATTTTCAGCAGGCGCCGCTTGCTGAAAACATGCCGGTGGTAATGGCAATGTTAGGTATTTGGTATCGTAATTTCATGGGTGCGCAATCTCATGCACTGCTACCCTATTATCATTACTTAAGAGGCTTTCCAGCCTACGTACAGCAGCTCGATATGGAAAGCAGTGGCAAGTCTACTACTATTAGCGGAAAAACGGTAGATTACGGTACAGGCCCAATTATATGGGGAAGCGAAGGTAGCAACGCCCAACATTCATTTTATCAGTTGATCCATCAAAGTAATTTACCCATACCGGCTGACTTTATGTTCCCCATAAAGGTTCCATATATAGACAATGCCCAACAAAAAACTCATCATGACATGCTAGCGTCAAATTGCTTTGGACAAACCCAAGCCTTAATGCAAGGTAAAACGTTTGAAGAATGCTATAAAGACCTTGCTAATTCAGACCTACCCGAAGACCAAAAACAAACGCTTGCTGCGCATAAAACTATGCCCGGTAACAACCCAAGTAATACGCTAATATTCGATGAACTCGACCCCTCTAGTTTAGGCGCATTAATCGCTTTGTACGAACATAAGGTGTTCGTACAAGGATGTATTTGGGATTTGAACTCCTTCGACCAATGGGGCGTTGAGCTAGGTAAAGAACTGGGAAACCAGGTCCTTGATATGATCCAAGGAAACATGAGCACCGAGAATGCAGATGCCTCTACCCAAGCACTTATAAAACGTTTCAATCAAACGAATTGAAAATTTGATTAAAAAATAGACACATCAACAACCTGTTTTTACTCTTTAAATGCTTAGCTGTAAATCCTTGTTTAATATCATCTATTTTTTAATCACCATAAAAACTTCAAGTTACGTTAACATTCTTGTAACTTTTTTATTTTATTTTACCCTTGTGTGTGATACTACTAAAGTAGAAATTCTGGGTACAGATGAGTTTCTAAGTGGCAGTATCACATTATATGCAATAAGTTTTCCAACTCGATGTAGCTTAAAGGAGTAGTCTCATGGAATCAGTTGATTTTTTGAATGCGGTAGAAAGTGAAAGTCGCGGTGTAAAAACCAAAAGCAAAAAAAGAAAATGGCGTGAAATTGAGGCGATTAAAGATCGCTTCAGACTAAAACAAGAATTATGTGAAATGGATGTAAGCTGGGAAGCTGAACTCAACCGAGCTCGCTGAAGGACTTAATTTAAGGCACTTGCCAGTCAATTGGATTTTTGCCAAGCTTAATGAGTAATTCATTAACTTGGCTGAAATGCTTACATCCCAAAAATCCTCTATGTGCTGACAATGGCGACGGATGAACACTCATCAAAACATGATGCTTTGATGTATCAATAAGCTTTATTTTTTGTTGAGCAGGTTTTCCCCATAGTAAAAAAATAACGTCGTGAAGGTGTTCGCTCACTTGCGCTATCACTGTGTCGGTGAACTGCTCCCATCCCTTACCTTTATGTGAATTGGCATTTGCCTCATCTACCGTCATCACGGTATTTATCATTAATATACCCTGGCGCGCCCAATTGGTAAGATTGCCATGCTTAGGCACAATAAAACCTTCAATATCAGCGCTAAGCTCTTTGTATATATTGCGTAATGAAGGAGGGATTTTCACGCCATTTTGCACTGAAAAACAAAGCCCGTGCGCTTGACCTTCACCGTGATAAGGATCTTGCCCAAGTATTACCACCTTTACTTGATCGCAAGGTGTTAATGCAAACGCGTTATACACCTCTGGTTTATTTGGAAAAACCTTCACTGCGTCATTGCGTCGTGATTGCACAAACTCTAGCAAACTTTTAAAGTATTCTTTCTCCTTTTCAGCACCAAGGAGTGTTTGCCAATCAAGCTTACGTTGCTCATGCATACAAATTGTTTACTCCTAATCGCTTATTTTAATATACTAAACATATGCGCCTTGAGAGCTTCATAGCTATTGTTTACATCAACCGAATACGCCTCTTTTGCCGAGGCTTTTGCAAGAGCTTCAGGCAATGCTATAGGCTGACCTAATACATTTTCAACCGTTTCCCTAAACTTAGCTGGGTGGGCGGTGCCTAAAAAGATGCCAACTTCATCGCCCACAAGTGCTTTGCTTAGGCATCTATAGCCAATAGCGGCGTGCGGCTCAGATACATAACCTAAGTTTGCTAACTGAACCATAGCTAATTGAGTGCATTCTTCATCTACCGATTCACCCACAATAATACCCTCGTCTACCCAACCTTTATCAACCATGGCTTGAATACGTGGCCAGTTATTTGGTTGACTGACATCCATAGCATTGGATATGGTCGGAATAGTTGCTTTAGGCTCCCATTTTCCGGTGTGTAAGAATCTTGGGACCGTATCATTACTGTTGGTTGCGGCAATAAAACGCTTAATAGGCAGGCCCAAAAGCTTAGCGATAATTCCGGCAGTTAAATTACCAAAATTACCGCTGGGTACAGCAAAAACTGCTTTGTCTTGTTTGTCAGGGGGCAACTGCGATACTGCCTCAAAATAATAACAAATTTGCGCCATTAAGCGGCTAATGTTAATTGAATTAGCTGAATTCAGGTGCAAACCATCGCGCACATCTGGGTCGTCAAACGCAGTTTTTACAAGTTGCTGACATGCGTCAAAATCGGCTTCAATAGCAACGGTATGAATATTGCCACCTAAGGTAGTAAATAGTTTTTCCTGCAGTTTGCTGATTTTGTCTTTAGGGAACAAAATTACCACTTGAATATTGTCGATGCCATGAAAAGCATGCGCAACCGCAGCACCGGTGTCGCCCGAAGTAGCGGTAAGAATAGTCACCGGTTGACCATTACTTATGTGCTCAAGGCACTGTGCCATAAATCGACCACCAAAGTCTTTAAAAGCCAGCGTTGGCCCGTGAAAAAGCTCTAAGCTGAATATATCGCTGGTAATCGGTACAAGGGGCGCGGGGAATGTAAATGCATTATTCACAAAGTCTGCTACGGTTGCATGTGGCAATTCATCGCCAATTAAATGCGTCAATATTTGAATACTACGTTCGGCTAGCGGCATAGCCAATAGTGCGTTTATGTTGTCCATTGGGGTGATTTTTTCGGGAAAGTATAACCCTTGCTGTTTACCCAGCCCCTTTTTAACGGCATAACAAAAACTCGCGGTATCGCTGCTGTCTTTTAAATTAACTAATTCCACAGATTACTCGTTCCCTATTTGTGTAATAACGCGGGTTCCCGCAGTATCTATTTTACATATGTGGCTAAAGCCATCATGGTTTTGAATATAGTGTTTATTTAACCACTGCTCTATTACTTGTGCATCTTCTAGGCGTTGGGTAACCGCAAAAACGGTTGGCCCCGAGCCCGATATACCAAAACTTAAAGCCTTATTTTGTTCACTGAACGCGCGTGCATTATCAAATTCTGGCAGCAATACTTTGCGGTGCTGTTCTGCAATAACGTCTTTCATCATTTTTGCCGCTAAAGCTTGGTTATTAGTATGTAAACTATCGACAAATACTGCTAATTGGCGGCCAAAAACAAGCGCATCAGCTAAACTATATTGCTTGGGCAGCAATGCCCTAGCCTTCGCTGTCGAGACCGACAAGCCCGAATAAGAACTCACCCAATACCAATTGTCAAATACCGGAAGTTGAATCGCAATGGGCGATTCTTCACCCGTCATTAAGGTCATACCACCTAAGTAACTAGGGGCTACATTGTCGTAATGAACACTTCCACTTATTTGCCCTTCTAACTCACCCATCATACCAAGAAGTTCGTCTTTGCTAAACGCAGGCCGATTCAGCTGTTTTTCACTATGCGCGTTTAAGGCATAAAAAGCGGCAACAATAGATGCGGCGCTCGAGCCTAAGCCGCTGCCAATAGGCAAGTTTTTATGTAAATGCAAACGCACTTTTAACGGCAATAGCCCTTTGCTTACTAATGCAGCTTGAAAATACTCGTAACAGGCGGTCACAATATTTTCTTGCTGATTGCTGGGCAGCTTATGCACAAATCTGCCGTTTTGACTCAGTGAAAACTGCTCAGCGTTTGTTACCTCAACCCAATCACCTAACAATGTGCCGTCAATAGGCGCTATCGCGGCGCCTAATACATCAAAGCCCAAACTCACATTGCCTATAGATGCAGGCGCAAAAGCGCGAGTACTTGTCATACTAGTTAAATTCCAATTGCATAGGCATAGTGCG
>JBLHMY010000168.1:0-5707 GCA_047621065.1 Glaciecola sp.
GTAAATGATCAAAGCCACCTTGTGATTTTGCACAGGTTTCAAATATCTCATCGAAACGAGACCTAATATCGGCCATTTCCTCATTCGAAATCAGTGAATTATTTAGCGGTACGCTCCAATTAGGACGCCTTTGAAAGACCTTGAGTTGATCTACCTTATCAGCAATTTCGGCTATAAGCTGTATTCCCGTAGCACCAGTGCCAATAATACCAACCTTCCGATTCTTTAAAGCCACCGGCCCCTTAGGCCAATAGTAGGTGTGAAACGAATCACCTTTAAAAGACTCCATACCTTCTATTTTTGGCGGTGTTGCAACCGACAGCACGCCAACACCGGTGATCACGAAACGCGTAACATAGGTGGCACCGTTTTTGACCTGAACGGTCCAAAGTCGATCTTCTTGGGACCATATCATTGACTCAACTCGCGCGTTAAATCGCATGTACGAACGAAGGGCAAACTTGTCGGCCACAAAATGTAGATATTTTAAGTTCTCGGGCTGTGATGAAAACCGTTCTTTCCAATGCCATTCATTGAATAATTCTTTGGAAAAGGAATATCCATAGGTATAGCTTTCTGAATCAAAACGAGCGCCGGGATATCTATTCCTATTCCAAGTTCCGCCTAAATCTTCATCGGCTTCAAGTAGTAGGGCATTGGTTCCAAGGTCTTTCAGACACTTAATTTGATAAATACCTGCAACCCCAGCGCCAAGAACGATCACTTCATATGTTTGAGTTTGGTTTTTCACCTGCCACCTCTTATCACTGCATTACCTTAGCGTTTTCTTACATAAAAATATAAGTAAACCGAAGCTTGAACATAATCTTTTGATTCTCTATCGATCCATGAAAAGTTGCTATTTATTTTATATATAACAGGTAGTATTAAGTTAATATTGGTTAACGTTAATCAACAAGTGATACAACACGTTGCAAATAAACACTTTCTAATGCCGATAATTTTTTTTCTAATTGTTTAGATACAAGCTTGTCTTGTGAGGTAACCAATAACCAAGGTTCAATGTTTTTCGAATAACGAGTCCACTCTATTGCAGGCTCAATAGAGTTAAGTAATTTTGGCGTAGGGTTACCATATTTAGCAAAGTTCATCCAATAATTTTGCAAGCTTAAGGATACTGACTTTATTTCTGCATTTTTGGACAAGTGACCACCCCATATCATCTGAGCATCGCTACCATGTGCAGTTCCATGTGCAGTTCCTTTGAATTCTTCAGGAACAAAGTCGATGTAGTACAACCAACTTGATTTAGATACTTTATCCATAGCACCGGCCGTCACTTTAGCCGATAATAAATATCGATTATCTCCCCACATCTGTTGGGTATTTAAATCATCAGTTGGTAAGGTATAAAGCGCTTTAATTGCCTCGTAATCAAGCCCAACAATGTCTTTATAATCCTGCTCAGACATACCGGAGTATGGCATAACAGAACCTTCAAAACTATTGCCACCGGTGATCAAATCAACCGCGTTTTGCTGACCCTGTAAATAACGGATCCCAGGTTCTTCAATTAACGACCGTCCGTCAACAATAGGAAGAATAAAACCTTCAACGGCTTCAACTAAAATTTTAGCGTCAAGTTCGTAAAGCAATTGTTTAGTTTGCTTCTTATCAGTTATTGTAGATATGAGTGTGTTCGACATTTGTTCTGCATTTGGAGAACCGTTTAATGCCACCACTGCGTTTGTGCGAGGAAGTGGCCATGTTGCATAACCACTTTGCGCAATAGCTTTATGAAACAAACCTTTAGTTAGTTCACTGGTAACCATCAAATTGACTGCCATACCACCGGCGGAAACACCAAATATAGTAATATTGTCAGGATCACCGCCAAACTGCTTAATGTTGTCTTTCGCCCACTGAATGCCTGCTACCATATCTAACAATCCTGGGTTTGCAGGGTGCTCGTTAAGCTCTTTATGTGCAAAAAAACCCAGTGGTCCCAATCGGTAATTCAAAGCTATCACAACGACTCCTTTGGCAGCAAATGTGGTTCCTAATACTCTATTTGAACCATTTTTAAAACCACCACCGTGTAACCACACCATTACCGGTAATTTTTTATTCGCTGTGGTAGGTGTCCAAATATTCAAGTTTAGACAATTTTCACTCATCGCATCATCTGGTGTTGCAGTTGCTTGCATACATTTGTCACCATAAACACTAGCGTTAATAGGGGTATTATATTTAATTATCTTTTTGGGGGCTTGCCACCTTAAATTACCCAACGGCGGCTTTGCATAAGGCACACCAAGGAAGTGTTTTATTCCATATTTTTCAAAACCATTTATCTGCCCTGCTTTCACTTCAACCGATTGTGCAAATGAATTAAGTGAGCATAAGAACAGCGGAATGATTAAACTTAAAATTTTAAATACATGCATTTGTTTACCCACTAAATGTTGTTATAAATTTGGTGCGGTGTCAGTGTCCTGCACTTGCGAACGCTCTGGAATAACTAAAGATTATGGCACAGCACAAAATAACTCGATACACCCCATAATCAATCATAACGGGCGTGTCGAATACGTGCTTGCAAAAAGTACTAATAAACGGGAATCGAAACGCGTCTATCGCAGACATTCCCTTGTCAGTTAACGCGCAAACCCAGCACGGTATTGCCGCCAACCTAGAATCGGCTTACCCCACTTTACTCCACGGCTTCAATTTGCACCGCAACGCCATTTAATACCGCATTACCTGACAGCTCATCAACTACCATTTCATCAGTTAGGTCGTTCACGCTTACGCCAGCGTTTTGCTCGGCAACTCGCATTCGCATGCCTTTTTTATTATGCCCCCAACCATGCGGAATGGAGATAACACCGGGCATTATTTTTTCAGTAACTTCTGCAGGTAGCTGAATACTCCCCACGCGCGATGAAACTTTGATCATCTGTTTGTCGGCTATTTTGTACTTAAGCGCGTCTTGGTGATGAATTTGGGCAGTACAGCGTGACAAACCGTTATTAGTGCCCTTCACCATACGTTTACTGTTGTGCATCCACGAGTTATTGGTCTTCAAATGGCGACGACCAATTAGTTGCAGGCTATTGCTGTTAGGTTTTGCAGCGGCACCATTAGCAGCAAAGAAATGGGCGTTTAAGCGCGCCAAGTCAGGCATAAAATAATCAAAGCTCAAATCGATAAGTTTGTTTGCATGATATATCGCATTGGGTAAATCTTGCTGCAGCGGACCTAAGTCAATACCATGAGGAAGTTGTCTTAATAACTCAATACTTAAAGGTTTTCCTGCGTGCTGATAGCGGCCCATTTTTAGCATATCGTCAACTACACCGGTCGGCTCTTTTGCCCATAAGGCTTGATACTTGTCAGTTGCCAGCCCGTTCAATGTATCTAACCTTTGGGCTAATCCTAAATATATTTGCCAATCCGTTTTACTATTTGCCTGAGGCGCAAATATTGCAGGCGAGAATTTTGAGCTATTACGCACAGCGAAGTTATGAAACACCACGTCATAATGATCTCGCTCCAAGGCGGTCACTGGCGGCAAAATAATATTGGCATGTCTTGTGGTTTCATTAATGAAAAAATCTACTGCTACCACAAATTCTAAAGAAGCAAAGGCATCGTCTAGCTGCTGACCATTGGGCGTAGTTAATACTGGGTTGCCGGCTCCTATTACCATAGCTTTAATTTGCCCTGCTCCGGGCGTAATCATTTCTTGGGCTAAGGTCGACACTGGAAATTCACCCCCGAAGCTTGGTAACTTGCGCACGCGTGATTGGTAATTGCCTACAGAGCCACGACCAGAATGTGGTAATAAATCAGCAGCCGGTTGCGTAAACATCATGCCACCTTGTTTATCCAAATTTCCCGTTAGCATGTTAAACAACATGATCAAATACTGAGTAAGTGTGCCAAAGGCTTGCACACTGGCACCCATTCGACCATAACAAACCGCCGACTGGGCAGCGCAAAAAGTATCCACTAAACCTTCAATTTGTTGCGGCGTCATACCAATAAGAGATGCTACTTTTATGGGCGTATATTCAGCAACATATTGCTCAATTTCGGGTAAGGCCGGTGCAAATTCAAGCAATTTACCAGGCTTCACTTTACCCTCGCTAAACAGTCTATTAATCATAGCTAGCAGGAGTAAAGCGTCTGTTGCGGGCTTAATAAAATGATGTTCGCAACTAATATCGGCAGTTTCAGATAACTTAGGATCAATCACCACCACTTTTCCGCCTCTTGACTGGATCGCTTTTAACCTGCGCTTAATATGCGGCACCGTCATAATGCTGCCGTTTGAAGCAAGCGGATTTCCCCCAATAATCATAAAATATTGAGTATGGTCAATATCGGGAATAGGAATTTGAGATTGGTGCCCAAACAATTTTCTACTCACAATATGGTGCGGAAGCTGATCAACAGAGGTGGCTGAATAGCGATTATGAGATTTTAAAGCGCGATAAAAATATGGGCCAAACAATATTGAACCCATATTGTGTGCATTTGGATTGCCTAAGTAGGTGGCTACCGACTCAACACCATGTTTTTGCTGTACTTTAAACAAAGAGTTGGCAACCTCATCTAAGGCGTCCTCCCATGACATTTCTTGCCAACCATCGGCGGTTTTCTTTAGCGGCATTTTAATTCGGTCAGGATCGTCGTACAAATCTTTTAACACAATGGCTTTGGGACAAACATGTCCTTCGCTAAACGGATTTTTCTTGTCTCCTGCAATAGACAGTATATCGCGACCTTGTGTGGTCACCTCAATTCCGCACATTGCTTCACACAAAGTACAAGTAGAGTAGTGTTTTTGTTTGCTTGCTATCATCACAAATTACCCTTTTACTAGGCTTTGGGGCTAGATTAAAAATTTATGTGCAAAACATAGCGATTAACTTCGTTATACACAAGCATCATTAGCAGTTATAAAACCCTAATAAAATATTATTGCCTAAGGTTTTTAATTTTCAATGTAGCGACCTAGGCCCCATTTTGCTAGTATTTAACGTACCTTTGCAGTCGCCTTATCGTCAAAGAGCTGGTGAAATAAAAAGCTTGCTGAAGGTGATGACAATTTTACCCACTGTTAGCGCTAATTTAGCGAACTAAATTAATTACAGGGAACTTATGACGCATGTTATTGGGATTATTTTAGCCGGAGGTAAGTCAAGCCGTATGGGGCAAGATAAGTCGGCTATGATGTTCAAGGGAAAAAGCTTGTTACAAAGCATGATTGCCACTTTGTCGGGCACACAGGTTTCAAACGTGGTTATTAATTGTAACGTCACAATAGCTGAACAACACAGTAATAATAATTTGCAGCACGATTCAACACACCAAACGCTATCTGTTATTGAAGATATTATTTTGCATAAAGGCCCGTTATCGGGTATTCATAGTGCACTAGTTAACTTTCCTAATGCCAGTTTACTGGTGGTGCCTGTAGATATTCCATTAATGACAACAGCGTCACTGAATGCGTTAATTTCAGCGGCACATTGTGCTGGGGCAAACTGTCGTTTTGCACCTGTCTCAGGCAACAATGGGGTAAGTAAAACCAAACCTTGTGCTTTACCTTTGTTTATTCATAATAATAGCGAAACTAGGCAAGCCTTGGAATACACACTAAGGCAAACTGATAAGTATTCAGTTGTCCATTTTTGCGCACAGTTCCCTATTGTGGAAGTAACACTTCAAAATGAGT
>JBLHMY010000169.1:0-5684 GCA_047621065.1 Glaciecola sp.
TCGCGGGTTGGCGTAACGATTAAAGCACGCACGCACTGAGCCGCAGGGCTAGGGCCACCAGACAATAGTTGCAACATAGGCAGCGTAAATCCAGCTGTTTTGCCAGTGCCGGTATGTGCCACCGCCATAATATCGTGCTGACTAAGCACCATTGGAATAGCTTCAATCTGAATGGGTGAGGGCGCTGTGTAACCTTCTTCGGCCACGGTTTTCAAAAGCTCATCACACAAGCCTAAAGAGCCAAATGACATAGATAAACATTCCTTTGATTGTTTAATATATTATTTACAAAAAGCGTGCCGGATTAATTTCCATTTAACCGTTATCAAAAAAGAATGACTAAAGTGAAAGCAATCTTTTGCGTGCTGCGTCATACTCAGTCTTCAATTTATGCACAAGATCTGCTGTAGATTGAACCTCTTTAATGGCGTTAATGCCCTGACCACAGCCCCAAATGTCTTTCCAGGCTTTGGCTTTTGAATTACTGCCAGAACCAAAGTCCATTTTTGAAGGATCACTTTGAGGTAAGTTGTCAGGATCCATGCCTGCAGCTTCAATGGATGGCTTTAAGTAATTACCATGAATCCCCGTAAACAAATTGGTATAAACAATATCGCTGGCCGCGTAATCAACCAATGCCTGCTTGTAGGCTTGGTCTGCGTTAGCTTCTTTAGTCGCAATAAAAGCCGATCCTATGTAGGCTAAATCGGCTCCCATTGCCTGAGCAGCCAATACATTTTGGCCAGCAGAAATAGCGCCAGAAAGCAAAATAAGCCCATCGAACCATTCACGTACTTCTTGGATGAAGGCCATCGGAGAAAGCGTCCCGGCGTGACCACCCGCCCCTGCGGCAACGCAAATAAGGCCATCGGCGCCTTTTTCAATGGCTTTTTTTGCAAAACGATTATCAATTACGTCATGTAAACATATTCCACCATAAGAATGGATCGCATCAAACACTTCAGGCCTTGCTCCTAATGATGTAATGACAATTGGCACTTTATGCTTTACACACATTTCCACATCATGCATTAAACGATCGTTGGAGTTGTGAACTATTTGATTAACCGCAAAGGGTGCGGCTGGCGAGTCTGGGTTAGCTTGGTTATGAGCATCCAATTCTTCATTTATTCTGGTTAGCCAGGTATCTAACATTTCTGCTGGACGAGCATTGAGCGCAGGAAACGAACCAACAATGCCAGCCTTACACTGGCTAATAACTAATTCAGGACCTGAAATAATAAATAGGGGAGCTCCAACAACGGGTATGGAGAGACGACCTTGCATGACCTTAGGTATAGACATTAATAACTCACTACTTAATTTTGGGGCGTTTAGAAAACTAAACGTCGATTTATAAACGGCTTACTTTAGCGACGGAAAATTAGCTAGTTCCACATATATATTTTCAACATCTTATGCCTATAGCTAACCTTGTTCTTAGGTACTTGATCAAAATATTTATTTGATCATCAAAAGTATTAGAAGAATAAACCACAAGCTTGATCTATTCAACAGGCGTCTATCTTAAGTTGCTTGGGTAAGGTGCCTTTGTAAATCAAACGTAAAGTTCGATAATTCTGCAGATGAATTTAATCCGACCATTGATGCATTCATTAACTACTTTTGACCACCTAGGTCGAAAAAGAAGATTAAGGCGGCCTTAGATGCTGCAAGAAATCATGATGTTGAGTATGATCTAGAACTTGAAACCTATATAGAATCTATTGGGCTAAATATAATCTCGAACGTTTGCGCAGTGTGTGTAGCATCCACCCGCTTTTATAAAGATAGAGATGGCCTAAACGGTTTGCTAACAAAAGGTGCACAGCCATATGGGGAGATAATAGGTACAAACATCTAAAAGTCACGTTGTGGCTGGCTTTAGCAGCACTAGGGCAACTTCGTGCCCTACAAAATTTACTTCTCACCAATCCATTGCACTCTGTATAAATCTCTACGTTTATCTAAATAGTTACGCACTGACCCTTCATTTTGAAGCTTAGTAAGCTTGTCTAAATCCAGATCAGCAATGAGCATCATTTCCGTATTAGGTGTTGTCTCAGATACAATAGCATCATGTGGGAAAGCAAAGTCGGAGGGTGAAAACACAGCCGTTTGTGCATACTGGATATCAACGTTGTCTACTTTAGGTAAGTTACCTACGCTACCCGCGATAGCTACATAACACTCGTTTTCAATTGCTCTGGCTTGGGCGCAACGCCGTACGCGTAAATATCCATTTTTGGTGTCCGTCCAAAAAGGCACGCATAATATTTGTATTTCTTCTTCTGACAGCAAACGCGCAAGCTCTGGAAATTCTACGTCGTAGCATATCAAGATGCCTATTTTGCCAAAGTCGGTTTCAAATGCCGCTAGTTTATTACCGCCCTTCATTAACCAGCCATTTTTTTCATAAGGGGTTGGGTGTAACTTATATTGGCTTTCAATACGGCCATCACGATGACATAAGTAAGCTACATTATATAATTCATTATCTTCAATGAGTGGCATCGAGCCTGCAACAATGTTGATATTATAACTAACCGCCAACTCCGATATTGCGCTTAATAGTTCTTCAGTATATTCGGCCAAATGCCAAATAGCATCTATAGGCGCATCTGACTCGCTAAGCCCCATTAGTGGGGCATTATAAAATTCAGGCAGTACGGCTAAGTCGCATTTATAGTCTGACAGGGCATCAATAAAATATTCGACTTGCTGGAGTAATTCGCCCACATCATTGAAGTAACGCATTTGCCACTGAATCAGCCCTAAGCGCGCGCTTGAATACTTACTTGCAAGTAAAGAGGGCTTTTCAGCATCATAGTACATGTTGTGCCATTGCAGCAGTGTGGCAAAGCCATGAGATGCTTTATCTTCGGGCAAATATGCTTTTAGTATCTGTTTTACTGCAAAACCGTTATTCATTTGAAACGACAGCGTTGGGTCGTGAATTTCTTTGTCTTTCACTTGTTCTATATATTCATAGGGCGTCATTTTATCTGCATATTTGGAATAGTTTGGTATACGACCACCCGCCATAATGCTTTTTAAATTGAGGTTTCTGCAAAGCTCTTTGCGAGCTTCATATAAGCGACGGCCTAACCGCATACCACGATATTCTGGATCTACAAAAAAGTCTACTCCGTAGAGCACATCGCCCTTGGGGTCATGAGTGGTAATGTAAGCATCGCCGGTTATTTCTTCGTAAGTGTGTTTGTCGCCAAATTTTTCATAATCTACTATGACTGAAAATGCAGCGGCTATAACCTTACCCTTGTCTTCAATGCAAATTTGACCATCGGCAAAGGTGGTAATTTGTGCTTGGTATCGCTTTTTAGAAAAAGCCCCACCAACATTTTTATACACAATATTCATAAGCGATTGAATATCATCGAAATCATCAAGTGTTAAATGACGTAACTCAATATGACGTCCGGTTTCTTCAATAGGGTTGGGTGCGTTGTCGTCGCTCACTGGTATCTCCGCAAGGGGTGGTAGCAAAAGTTTTTAATGGCGAATAATATTTCGTATTGTAAAGATTAAGCCATAGCCGCTAAGCTCACGCTTATATACTTCATATTCTGTGCATCATTTATGGTTGCAAGATAGCGCTTTTCTCAAAAAAAGCAATAAAGATGATATTAAGAACGACACTATTTTTCTGCATAAGAGCATGCAAATAATTATTAGGAGGAAAAACAGCTGGGTACAGCACACTTAGACTCTTTTTTAAATTTTTATTTACTAACAAGTAATAAATGAAGGGCATCGTTAATATGGTGTCAACGTATAAGCGGATATTACAGGTTTATCCCAAGTAATTTCTTATTGCCATATAATCACCGATAATTTGTTCTTTTGTGAAATGAAAACTGCCGTCCTTATTTTCTTCAGGTCTAAATACAGCCTGAAGCTCACCTTGCGGATTGATCAAATAAAGCATAAATCCATGGCTTACCTTGTAGGCGTTAAACATCTTTTTGTCGGTCGAACTGTTAATTTTTTTTGTTTGAACGGGTTCTATAATAGACACCATGCCTAAACTTTTCTCGAAAGGAAGGGCTGTATCGATCATTGCATCAAGGTAGGTAAGACCAATAAAATCTTTATTAAAATAGCCTAGATATTGAGCTAGATGAGCAGCCGTATCGCGCTTGTGATCAATGCTGTAGAAGAGAATAGCTAGATTAGCGTATTGTTGCTGCTGCGTAATGTTGTTGCTTACTTGTGATAAGACAGACAAAATTGTTGGGCATATATCGGGACAATTAGTAAATCCATAGCTTAGTAAATGCCATTTACCTTCTAGTTGCCTATTGGTAAAGGGAGTATTGTTGTGATCTATGATGGCAAATTCATCTAATACGATTGCGTCTGGAATCAAAATACCATTTATAAGTGGTGGCTTTGCCGGTAACGTAATTATGATTATTACACTTGTCGCTATTACCAAAACTGTCAGTACAAAGAAACCACGTAACGCTTTATTTTTTATATTCAGCATTCTTAATGTTCGTCCCTATACTAAAGTGAAATAAAACAACTATTTTTTATGCACATTCTAGCCTGGATTTACAAAGTGAAATAATCTTGAGAGATACACATAATTAGCCTCTATACTCATTAATGCAATAAAAACAATAATAGCAATAGGGGGTATCAGTATGGTGTAAATCAATGCCAATCGCTCCCACTTTAAATGCATAAAAAAAGCAATGATTAAGCCCGCTTTAGCAAACATGAAGAGTAATATAAGCGTCCATCTTAAGTAGCTTTGCACTTCATAAAAATCTACTAAATAGGAGAACGAGCTCAATACAAACAATAAGGTCCATATTTTTAAATAGGTACTTATTGGATGAAGTTTTTGTTCGCTTATAGCCGCCATAATGTTACCTCACCATAAATAGAAAAATGCAAAAATAAAGACCCATACCAAATCGACAAAATGCCAATACAATCCGGTTATCTCAACAATGTCATAGCCGCGCTTTTCGTAGTATCCATAGCGGACTCTATTGGCAACAACCATCAGGTAAATGACACCGGCGGTAACGTGTAATCCGTGGAAGCCGGTGATCATAAAAAAGGTCGCGCCAAATTGAGCAGCGCCCATAGGGTTACCCCAAGGACGTACACCTTCTTCCATAATTAACTTAGTCCACTCAAATGCCTGCATACCTACAAAACTTAGTCCGAGTAGGGCGGTTATTGTCATCAAAATAAATGTTTTTCTTCGCTCACCTCTATAAGCATAATTGACTGCCATAGCCATGGTGCCACTGCTGGTAATCAGAATAAATGTCATAATAGCGATTAATAATAATGGCACATGGGTACCATTAACGGTAAGGGCGAAAACTTCACTGGTTGGCGGCCATTCGGTTGTGGCTGCCATCCTAGCCGACATATAACTTATTAGGAATATGCTAAAAATAAAAGTATCGCTAAGCAGAAATATCCACATCATCAACTTACCCCAAGATACATCAAAGGTTTGTTTATCTGCAGACCAGTCTTCTACTAAGCTTTTAATGCCGGTGCTTTGCGATGCCGAATTAGTATTCATACGTTAATCCTTAGAATCCACAAAGTTGTGCAATTGTTTTGTAGGTTTCTGGTGAGCTGGTAAGTAAAGCAAAAAGTAGCAGCCATATCACAAACAAAAAGTGCCAATA
>JBLHMY010000170.1:0-5605 GCA_047621065.1 Glaciecola sp.
ATTATGGATCAACTAATATCAGCCAAAGCAAAAGATCATCATGCCATACTTATTGATTGCAAGGACTTAAGCACACGCGCTGTGCATATTCCTGAAAATTTAGCATTAGTGGTGATCAATTCCAACTACCCAAGAAAACTTGCTGATAGTGAATATAATCAGCGGCGTAAAGCGTGTGAATTGGCCGCATCCACCATGCAAGTAGGAAAGCTACGTGAAGCAAATATGAACATGTTAGATGCGGTTAAAAATCAGCTTGATGATGTTACTTATCGTCGTGCAAAACATATCATTACCGAGAATAAACGAGTACTAGATGCAGCAAATGCAATGGAAAATGGCAATTTAACTGCACTTTACAGCATAATGCAATTGGCACATTTATCGCTTAAAAACGATTTCGAAATAACCGTTGCGGCTACCGACGGACTGGTAGATATTTGCAACGCAGCACTAAATGGTAAAGGTGCTGCCAGACAAACTGGCGGCGGATTTGGTGGTGCGGTGGTTTGTCTGTGTGATTTAGATGATGTAGAGACTGTTATTTTGGCCGTAAATAAAGAATACGAGGCGAGGTATTCGTTGCATGCAGATATTTATGTGTGTGAGGCTAGTGAGGGTTTGCAAGTTGTTGACTTGCCATAAATAAACGCGCTGCCTAATGGCGGCAAAGAGATTTTTAAGTGGGGATATGTTTCGATAAGAAATGCATCAAAAGATATGACTAAAAAACAGATGTCTCAAAATACCATTTCTACACCACCGCTATCAACTATAAACTGGGCGGTACTGGGCTGTGGCCATATTGCAAAAACGTTTATGGCGGGTATCGAGAGTGTCAGTAATGCGACAGTAATAGCATGCGCGGCAAGTGATATAAACAGAGCAAAAGCGTTTGCCGAATCTTGGGCTATTCCGCATCACTTTGGCAACTACTTGAGTATGCTGCATGAACGAAGTATTCACGCGGTATATATTGCTACAACACATAACTTTCATTATGAAAATATTATGCTTTGTTTGCAACACGGTAAGCATGTGCTGTGCGAAAAACCGCTAACGCTTAATGCTAAGCAAGCTAAAAAGGCGTATGCACTAGCCGAGCAAAATAATTTACTATTAGTGGAAGCGGTATGGACACGTTTTTTACCCGCTATTTTAGGCCTACAGGCCGAGTTGGCTAAAAACATTATTGGCAATATTCAATGTGTACAAGCTAATTTTAGTTTAAATAGAGACTTCCCAGATACTCACCGTCTTAACAACCCTCTTCTTGCTGGGGGAGCATTACTCGATTTAGGCATTTATCCCATAACAATAGCCGATGTTGTATTTGGTAAATCACCGATAAGTATTACCAGTAATCGCATAGACACCGCTACTGGTGTAGATAAAAACTCATTTTATACACTTCAATACGATACAGGCGCGGTAGCGCAACTTTCTGCTGGTTTTGGAATGAGCGGCCCTACTTATGCCACCATAATGGGCGACAAAGGTGTTATTTCGGTGCCGTTTTTCTTGGCTGCAAAATCGTTCATCGTCACATTAGAAGGGCAAGCCCCGCAACTGCATGACTACCATTTTGATGAAAGTGATAATTTTAAATTTGAAATCATGCATTTTACACAAATTTTGTTGGACGCTGAGAATAACATAAGTGCAGATAATAATGGCCGTGCGCAACGCGACATTAGGCTATCAAGTAATATTATGCCAGCACAAACCACGCTCAGGATGATGAGTATTATGGACACAATTAGAGAGCAATGGGGACTAACTTATGCAAATGAAGACCAGTAGTATGCACCAAGCGAGTAACATTAAGCCTACCAGCATTACTTTTGTGAAGCCCGTAGTGGCTTGGCTAGCTATTGTATTGTTGTCGGCATGTGCTCACGCGCAACAATTGCTGTACAGCAATAATGTGCACCCTGATATGATGCCTGAGTTGAGTACGAAAGGTTCGTTGAAAGTAGGGGTGAGAACAATTGAGATGACCAAAGAGGATTATGTCGACCCTTTCACTGAGCAGATTGTTGCGCGTAGTTTAATATTGGAAGTTTGGTACCCGAGTGTCGACAAATCCGTAAATAAAGCATCGTATGAGAATGTGTTAAGAAGTGGTATAAAATTTAGCTTTTTAGGCGATGCGACTCGTGATGTAAAAATAAACGCAAGTGAGGACTGGCCATTGGTGGTGTTGTCGCATGGATATACTGGTTATCGCACAATTATGTATTATTTGGCGGAGCATTTAGCGTCTCATGGATATGTGGTTGTAGGAATTGATCATACCGATGGAACTAATCAAGACGTTGACTTTGCCACGGCCCCAGGTGCGGGATTTATGTCAACTTTGCTTAATCGGTCACGCGACCAACAAGCGGTGCTAGATTATTTTGGTGAGGGCACTAATATTAAGTCTATATTTGGCGATAGTGTAAAATGGACAGCTAAATCTGCCGGTGTGATTGGTCATAGCATGGGCGCTTTTGGCGCGATTAACACTATAGGCGGTTGTTACGATTTCCCTTCAGGCTTGGTAGCGGGTTTAATACAAAGCGAAGACGAGGAGCGCATTAAAGGTATGCAAACCGTGTTAAACAGTTGCAGCGCGGGGCAATATCCTAAAGCGATGACTGGTAAAGATATTGTGACCGATCCTCGTTGGAAAGCGATGATGGCATATGCACCTTGGGGTGGGCAACATAAAATCTTCAGCTATGCTAGTTTGGCAAGCATTACTGTGCCTAGCATGATTATTTCAGGCGACTTAGACGACATTTCAATTTATGCCTCAGTACAAGATATTTATGCGCAGTTTGCTAGTAACGACCACTTTTTGTTGACCTACTTAAATGCACGCCACAATATTGTTACGCACCCCGCACCTAAAGAGGCATGGGCAGCAGAGATAGATTTTGGCCATTACTATGAGCCTTCTTGGTCGGCTGAACAACTTAGCTACAACAATAATCACTTTGCGTTGGCAATGATGAATTGTTACTTAAAAGAAGACGCTAGTGCGTGTGAGTTTTTAGACTTGTCGGGAACGAGTAATCAGGTTACGCCAGATGGCGGCTTATTTGGTGAACCTTGGAAAGGCTTTGATAAACGTTTTTCAACCGGTATGGCGTTTGAAAAAGGCAGCGCTGAGAAAAAGTAGCGCTAATAAAACGTCTTAAAAAATGCAATAAAAAAAGCTAATTAGGGTTAACTAACTAGCTTTTTTATTGGTTTTAACGCTACTACATTATGCTATTTAAACCAGTTTACGGCAAAGGAATTTCAGTACGTAAGTATTGAAAAATTTCCCGAGCTGCTGCCGGTGGTTTGCTTTGAGCGGCCTGCTTTTGCGCATTGCGAAGCATTTGACGTAGTTTTTGACGTTCAAGCTGCGGATAGTCTGCGATAACTTTATTTATACCGTCGTTGCCATCTTTGAGAATGTCGTCGCGAAGCCTTTCAAGTGAATGAAAGTGCCTGTTGGCGACTGAATGCGATGATCTTAAATTAGCTAGGGCAATTTCAATAGGCCCAACATCACGAACTCTTAGTCGTTTCCCGATCAATTGAAGTTGACGTCTAAAACCATCTTTTTTACGATTTATGCGCGTACACAACTCAATTGCGGTGAGCAGTTCTTCGTCTAGCGGTATTTTTTCGCGTTCACCTTTTGTCAGATCAACCAATTCTAGCCCAAGCTTTTTGAGCATTTCCGCTGCTTGTTTAAGTTGGGTTTTACTGACAAGCTCTTCGTCATCTTGAGGATCGCTGCTTTTGTTTTCAGGCGAGTTTTTAGTCATCTGCTGTTTTTCGGCTAATTAATGTTAAACTACCTGAATTGTATCGAGAGCAAGACCAATTTAATAGTTAAACATAGCGAAACTTATCATATGCAAGTAAAGCAACAACTTAGCGACATTCAAAATATAGTAGATGACACCCTTACTTTTGCCAGAAAATTAGGTGCTACGGCCGCCGAAGCAAGCATGTCCAAAGTACAAGGCATAGCCGTTGGAACACGTTTAAAAGAAATAGAAACACTCGAGTTCACTAATGATGGCGGTCTTGCAATCGCGGTATTTGTGGGCAATAAAAAAGGCAGCGCATCAACCGCTGATTTATCGCCAGATGCACTTAAACTAGCTGTAACTAAAGCCGTTGAAATAGCAAAGTATACAAATGATGACGAATTTGCGGGTGTAGCCGACGCCGACTTAATAGCAACCGACTTCCCCGATTTAGATTTGTACCATCCCCAGTCTTTAGATGCCGAATTTGCATTAGCGCAAGCCTTAGAATCTGAAACTGCTGGTCTTGAGTATTCAGATTTAATCGTAAACTCAGACGGTGCTTCTTATAACGCGAATATAGGCGTACGAGTATATGGTAACAGTCAAGGCATAAACGCTGGTTATCCAAGCAGCCGCTATAGTTTGAGCTGTGTACTCATTGCCCAGCAGCAGCAAGACATGCAGCGCAACTATGCGTACACGGTATCGCGCGACGCAAAGCAATTAGACACGCCCGTTAATGTGGGAATTGAAGCCGCTAAAGAAACTCTTTCTCGCTTGGGCGCTCAAAAGCTTGGAACTACTAAAGCTCCGGTGATATTTCATCGTGATATTGCATCAGGTTTGTTTGGACATTTAATTGCGGCTATCAGCGGTGGTAGTTTGTATCGTAAGTCGAGCTTTTTACTTGACAGCTTAGGCGAGACTATTTTCCCTACATGGTTAAACATTAATGAACTTCCTTATTTAAAGCAAGGCTTAGCTAGCTCAAGTTTTGACAGTGAGGGCGTACAAACCCGCGATATGGATATTATTAAAGACGGTGTCCTAGCGAATTATTTACTCACCAGTTATTCGGGGCGTAAATTAGGCCTGCGTAGTAACGGTCACGCCGGCGGCATCCACAACTGTATAGTAAGTGATACAGGCCATAGCGATGAAGGTTTACTGCGTACTATGGGCACCGGTTTGCTTGTTACTGAATTGATGGGGCAAGGCGTTAATATCGTTAACGGTGACTATTCTCGTGGAGCCGCAGGGTTTTGGGTTGAAAATGGGGTAATTCAATATCCGGTGCATGAAATTACCATTGCTGGAAATTTACGAGATATGTTCGCTAATATAGTCGCCATAGGTGCACAACGAGAAGTAAGGGGCGCTTTGCAGACAGGCTCTATATTACTAAGTGATATGCAAATTGCTGGTGCTTAAATAGTTGGAGGGCAAAATAAGATTCCGGTTACTGAGCAAATTCTGTTTAAAACTGTTAAATAGCCTTTATTAAATAACTAAACGGTCAAAAAAAACCCCAACGCTTTTGCGCTGGGGTTTTTCGTGCAATTTTTAAGCGTAAGTCTATAAATTGACTTAGTAAGTTAGTCTACGGCGCCACAAAAACGATAACCTTCGCCGTGGATGGTAACAATTAACTCTTCGTCATTGGGTTCAGACTCAAAATGTTTACGAATACGACGAATCGTAACATCTACGGTACGATCATTAGGGCGTAATTCACGCCCTGTCATTTCCATAATAAGCTGCTCACGAGTGAGTATTTTACCGGGGTTGCTTAAAAACAAATGTAG
>JBLHMY010000171.1:0-5542 GCA_047621065.1 Glaciecola sp.
TTGGTGGGCGTCATTTATTGTCGAGTATTGGTAGTTATCAACTCATCTTTTGGATTGCACCAGGCGTGTTAGGTAGCTTACTGTCATTGTACTTAACTAAAAAATATAAAAAAGTGTACTGCGAAGACACCGCTGATAACGCCCAAGCTTATGTTGAATAGACCCTGTAGCCCCTATTTCTATGGTTCACCAGGCGCTATAGTAGCCGAAATGGCGAGCCTCAAGTTTAGATAATGAACGAAAAGCTAGTCTTAACGAACCCTTTTTGTAAAAGCATTGGCAGTCCAATCAAACTGGAACCACTTGGCGATGCCTTATTCCTCGTAAGGCCGCTACTCGATAAACGAGTAGCATTCATTCTTACCAGATTCGCGGTTGTGACGCTTTTTGCAAATTAACGAAGCGTAATTAAATTGAGCCAATCGCGCTTCGCCTTTACTAGCTAGCTTTGTGACAAAGAAAAAACAGTCTCTAATTCAGCAATAAATGCCTTCACTTCACTACTAAACAATGTGAAGTCAGCATCAATTTTTAACGCTAAGTTTTCTTTTTCAATATCTTCATTTTGTTCTAGTACTATATCGGTAAACTTAAGGCGTTTAATCGACAGATCTTCAGCAATAATACAGGTTAACTTTTCTTGAAAGGAAACAGCTAGCTTGTGTACCATTTTACCTGCTTGCACATGACCAAGTACTTCTTCAGCGTCAAGGTCTTGTTTTTTGCATCGAATAATTCCGCCATCATCTGCGCTAGACTGAAGCTCGGCCTCATCGAGTAATTCAAACCCTGCGGGTGCGTCTTTCATAAGCCAGTCGGTCAGTACTTCCTGCTGGCCTACTTTCGAAAAAGGCACTACCGGCAAACTGCCAATACATTTGCGTAAACAAGCTAAAAAAGCCTCAGCGTTGCCGTCTGAACTTGAATCGACCACTACAATTTGTTGGTCAACAGAAACAAACGCGTTTGTTACACCATACTTACTAAAAGCACGCGGTAACAAACGCTGAGTAATCTCTTCTTTTAGGTCTTTTTGCGCTTTTTTGGCCATAGGCGAGCCTGTTTCAGACTCAACCTCGCCCACTTTTTGCTGCAGTTCGCTGTTAATGACGCTGGCAGGTAATAATTTTTGCTCGCGTTTTAGACTAAACAAAAAGTCTTGCTTAGCTTGATGAAATAAGTTTTCAGCCTTGGGAATAGGGCTAATCCAACCCATACTTTGGATATCTTGAGAAGAACATGGGCGAAAAGGCATGCCTTCAAGCATGCTTTGCAATTTTTCTTCATCGAAGGTGAACTTACTGGTAAAACGGTAAACTTTTAAATTTTTAAACCACATACTTTTTTCACTTATTTTTTTGACTTATCAAAATAGAGCAAGAGGGTAGCAACACCATGACTAAGCGTCAAAGACTTGATCAAAATTTCTTGTTATTATACCCAAATAGTATGTCCTGAAATGCATATAAAAATTCATTACTTGACATGTTTCGTAAGTTGTTTCATAAAACTGTCACACATGACTCTAATAATACGGTTCAAAGATATATGACGCGAGTAAAGAAGAAAATGTCACGCACAATTTTATTAGTTGAAGACGAAGCGCCAATTCGAGATATGTTGACCTTTGTTTTAGAGCAAGCCGGCTTTGGCGTTGTTGAAGCTGAAGATTACGACGTGGGTCTTGCAAAAATTAAGGAGCCTTATCCAGACCTTATTTTACTAGACTGGATGCTTCCTGGTGGCAGTGGCATAAAACTAGCCAAGCATTTAAAGCAACACGAAGTTGCCAAAGACATACCTGTTATTATGCTAACGGCGCGCGGTGAAGAAGACGACAAAATTAGAGGCCTTGAAGCTGGCGCCGACGATTACATTACCAAGCCCTTCTCTCCAAAAGAACTGGTTGCTAGGATAAAAGCGGTTATGCGCCGCGTTACGCCCACAAGTAAAGAGGAGCCTATTGAGTTCAATGGTTTAGTGCTTGAACCTGTATCGCATAGAGTGACCAGTAACGATGCAGCTATTGATATGGGTCCTACAGAATTTAAGTTATTACACTTTTTTATGACGCACCCTGAACGCGTATACAGCCGCGAGCAGCTGCTTGATAATGTTTGGGGAACAAACGTTTATGTGGAAGACCGAACGGTTGACGTACATATAAGGCGTTTACGTAAGGCTATATCTGAAAACGGTCACGATGCTTTGATACAAACAGTTCGTGGTTCGGGTTATCGTTTTTCGGTTAAAAGCTAAGCTTTCATTAACAGTTTACTGCATAACAATTTTATTGAATCAAATATTTGCTGTAAGTAACAAGAGTCATTTTTACTGATGTATTATCCACAGTCTTGGTCACGCACGCTATTGCGATTTGGTTTTTACCTAAGCGCGGCGGTAGTAGTGGGCTTGATTTTTGACCAGGTCATGCTAACGCTTGTATTAGTACTGAGTTTTTTGCTTATTGTAAACTATTTACATTTGTATAGGCTTACAAAGTGGCTGTGGCAAAGCCGAGCGATGACGCCCCCAAGCGCACCTGGTATATGGCATCACATTTATGAGGGCATATATTACCTGCAGCGCCGCAATCGCACCAAGCGCAGAAATTTGGGTGAGCTTGTTAAACGCTTTCGAGAGGGCTCAGAGGCTCTGCCCGATGCCGTAGTGGTGATTGATAAAGACGCACGCATTATGTGGTGTAATAGAAATGCTCGCATTGAGTTGGGCCTGCACTGGCCCGACGACAAAGGGCGGCGCATTGATAACCTAATTCGGCATCCTAGCTTTATCGATTTTTTGCACCAGGGCGATTACCAATATCCTATTGAGGTGCCTGCGCCCACCAACCCCAACAAAATGTTTGAGTATAGAATTATGGAATATGGCCAAGATCAGCTATTGCTGATTGTCCGTGACGTGTCTAGGGTGTCTCATTTAGAAGAAATGCGAAAAGACTTCGTAGCCAATGTATCCCACGAACTTAAAACGCCCTTAACGGTGATAAACGGTTATTTAGAAGTGCTTGAGTCGACCTCTACCAAAGCGCCGCCTATTGTGGGTAAAGCTTTATCTGAGATGGGATCGCAAACAAAGCGTATGCAGGTACTTATTGAAGATTTATTAATATTGTCGCGCATTGAATCGTCGAGGGATCGAATTTTTGAAAGTGTGGTCGACATGCTGGCTATGTTTAAGCAAGTAGAGCTAGAGGCGGCTGCACTGAACAAAAAGAAAAAGCATAAAATAAAATTTTCAATAGACACTGATTTACGCGTATATGGGGTGGAGCCGGAGCTACGCAGTGCCTGTTCAAACTTATTGTTTAATGCTATTCATTATACCCCACAAGGTGGCAGTATTGAGCTTAAATGGAAACGTAAAGCTACCGGCGCCTATTTTGCCGTAATTGACAACGGCGACGGTATTGAAGACAAACATTTACGTAGACTAACTGAGCGCTTTTATAGAGTAGATAAAGCAAGGTCTCGCACCACCGGTGGCTCCGGTTTGGGTTTGTCTATTGTAAAGCATGTGCTGAATCATCATAATGCAAATTTAGAAATTAGCAGTAAAGTAGGCAAGGGCAGTGAATTTTCGTTTTTACTACCCAGCGAGCTTATTGCCGATGACTGGCAAGATTTGTAATGCCGACGATTTGTGCAAGCATCTGTGCTAATTTAGGTGCTAAGATAATCGCAAATTTGACCTTAGTCAGGCTTAAAATAGCCTTGATATTAATCTTAGTATTATGTGCATTTTGGGCCAATAGCCAATCTGCTGATGTTGCCCCAAAACTACAAAACGCCTCTACCTTAGATATTACCGATTATAGGTCTACGCCGGGCGTATATGGCACTGTAACCTCAGTAGGGTCTGATACTCTGGCGGGCCTCATGGCAATATGGGCACAACGATTCCAAGAAATTTATCCCCATGTAAACTTTCAAATTCAAGCGACAGGCTCGGCAACAGCGAGTCAAGCACTTACCCAAGGCACAGCCGATATTGGCCCTATGTCGCGTGTATTAAGTATCCAAGAAATTGCTAATTTTACCGATATACATGGCTATCCGCCTACCGCACTTATAGTTGCAATAGATGCAATTGCTATTTACGCTGAAAAAAACAATCCGCTAGAGCGTTTAACTCTGTCTGAGGTAGATGCATTGTTTTCGGCCACCCGTTTATGTGGGGGGGGGACGCGTATATCTGAGTGGCAGCAGCTAGGCATAAACAAGTTTGGGGATAAGCGAAAAGTACAGCTGTTTGGACGAAATTCAGCTTCAGGTACGTATGATTTGTTCAAACAAAAAGCCTTGTGCGACGGTGATTTTTTACAAACGGTCAATGAAATGCCAAGCTCGTCTTCGGTAGTACAGTCAATTGCCTCTAGCGTTGGTGGGCTTGGTTACGCTGCATTGGGCTACAGAAACAACAACGTTAAAACTCTATCATTGGCAACCCAAGGTGGCCAATATTATAGGCCAACACCCGAAAACCTGCGCGCGGGAGATTATCCTTTTACGCGTTTCCTTTATGTAATTGTGAACAAGCCGCCTAATCAGGCACTTGCCACACTTCAACGCACCTTTTTGCGCTTTGTTTTGTCAAAAGAAGGCCAGGCTTTAGTGGAAGAAAACGGTTACTTTGCTGTTTCCGACCGCGTGATTATGCGCCAGCTAACACAGCTTGATCCAAACATTGCCACTTTAGAAGTTATTCAATAGCGTGAAGTGAGCATTTAAGTATGCGTGAATAGTTTATAAAAGTGCATTAAAAACCCCTTTCCAAAAGCCTCAAAAAAAATTGATTGTGAAAGTTTTGTTACATCTTTTACTTGTAACAAATCTGTCACTTGACTCAGTTACTCTTTTCGCCAATTCATATACCTAGTTAACTTATTTGTTGGAGAGCAGCATGAAACGCAATGAACTTTTTAGAATTTCACTAGTGGCAGCAGCCTTGTCACTGACCGCTTGCGGTGGCGATATAAATATTTCTGAAGGCGATATTAATGATAATAGCGTTGTAACCACAACTAACAGCACACAAACCCCAGTTACCACGCCAGTTGTCGATGATACTAAACCAGGTGTAGCTAACACCTTTTTGACTGGGCAAGTATCAACCGCCCTTGGCCTGCAAATTGAAGTGCGTGCACTAAGCGGTCGCTTAACCGACGCCGACGCAACTAATGGCAAAATTACACTTACCAACGATACCGTATGGGCACTTGAAGGCCCCGTATTTGTGGGTAACGACAAAGCCGATAGTGTTACCCTAGAAGTTGAAGAAGGTACTATCATATTAGGCAGGACCGGAGCTGACTATTTGGTAGTTAGCCGTGATTCTAAAATTGAAGTGAACGGCACTGCATCGCGTCCAGTAATCATGACATCGTTAAATGATGTGCTAGGCGATGAAGTGAGTGCAGGGCAATGGGGCGGAGTTGTCATTCTAGGCAATGCAGCGTCTACTAAATGCCCTACTGATGGGTCTACTTGTTCTTTGCAAGTTGAAGGCGTTGCATCAGGCG
>JBLHMY010000172.1:0-5529 GCA_047621065.1 Glaciecola sp.
AACCGGCGCCTGTTGGCCCTCCCGGGACAAAGAAACTGGCCATTAAAACGACCACGGATAAAAAATAAAACCAAAAACTCAGCATATTCAAAAATGGAAATACCATGTCTCTAGCGCCTACCATTAAGGGAATAAGGTAATTACCAAAACCGCCAAGGAGTAAAGCGGTTAATAAATATATCACCATAATCATGCCATGCATGGTAATAAACTGGTAATAGCTGGCAGGGTCAATAAATGAAAAAGTATCGGGGAAACCTAACTGTAGTCTCATCAATCCAGAGAGAACCAATGCCACTAATCCAACGGCTATCGCCGTAACGCAATATTGAATGGCAATAACCTTATGATCTTGGCTGTAGATATATTTTGTTATAAAAGTATTGGGATCGTGTGATTCGCCTTCAGGCTGATCGGCAATTGCTGTATATGACATTCATATCTCCCTTTATTACGGCTTATTTATTTGCTTAACACTTGCAGTTTGCTTGGACTTGTCAAAAGTATTTATATAGGCGACAACATCGTTTATAGCGCGCTCATCTTGCAGTATCCTTGACATAAGGACCATTTGAACACCATACAAATCGTCTTTATGCCTACCGCGAATGCCGTCTTTGAAATTTTCAATTTGACGCTTTAAATACCAATCATGTTGACCCGCTAATCGAGGTGCATTAACACCAAATTTACCTTCCCCCTTTTTGCCATGACACGTTGCGCATGTCACATAGTAGGAATGGCCGCGCACGGTATTGCCAGCAATTGTCTCTTCAGCAGCAGTATCTGGCAGAGATTGAATGTATGCTGCGATATTAATTACCGCCTTGTCATCAATTAAGGTGGCCGACATAGCGGCCATTTGCTGACCGAAGCGGTCATCTTTATGTGCACCTCTAATGCCTTTTTTATAGTAATTGAGCTGGCGGGCCATATACCAATCAGACATGACGTTAAGATTGGGTGCATTTAATGCAGTATTGCCCTCGCCTTGAGCACCGTGACAGCTGCCACATACTGCATAGGAGGCTTTACCCATTGCCGGATCACCTGCTATTTTATTAAGCGTTTGGGCATAAGTGGGTTGGGTTGTTAGCCAAGACTCATAGTCTTCTTGTGAATCTACAATTACGCGACCACGCATAACAAAATGCGCAAGACCACACAGTTCTTGACAGAGAATTTCAAAACTACCCGTTCGTGTCGGGGTCAACCAAAGGTAGGTCACCATGCCAGGTACAAGATCCATTTTTACCCTGAACTGCGGGACCGCAAAGTTATGCAGCACATCTTTGGAGCGTAATAATAACTTAACTGGTTTATCTAACGGTAGATGTAATTCATTGCCCGATACCAGAATATCATCTTGTCCAGTTTCATCCTTGGGATCCATTCCAAAAGGGTTAGCGGCACTAACATAGCGTGAGTCGACCTTACCCAACACACCATCTTTTCCTGGTATACGAAAGCTCCACTGCCATTGTTGGCCAACGGCCTCTACAATGTGTGCTTCTTTAGGAACATTTATAAAGTCGGACCAAACAAAAAGGCCAGGTGCAAGCATTGCAGCAACACCAACGGTGGTGATAATGGTTAATCCAATCTCTAACTTATGATTTTCAGGTTCATAGTGAGATCGGCTTTTTTTATTATGGCGATAACGATATATAGAGTAGGCTAGAAACAAGTTCACAAGTACGAAGACCGTACCGGTAATAACTAGCGTCAGATCGATAGTGTCGTCAATAGCACTCCAATTAGAGGCTATTGGCGTAAAGTACCAGGGGCTTACGAAGTGAAATACAACAGTAGCTATCACCAGTAAGATCAACACTATGACTATCTTCATTGGTAGACAATTCCTTCTTTAAGCTAATGCGCAGATCCTACAATTAACTTAAATGTAACGTTTGATTTACATTAAACATAACACAAAGATTAATAAATAGACTAATTGTATTTTATTTCGTCATGCGTGAGGGTGTTAAGCTGATGTCGGTAGTTTTAGCAAAGCTGGTCGAGGAATTATTTTCATTAGTGAAGAGAACCGTCAAGTCAGTCAATTACAGAATATTTTGAGACAAACGGCAACTTAGTAGGTAATGAATATTCTCAATTTGTTGAAGGTTCAGTGTTTGGTAGTATAAACGTAAACGCGGTTTCGGCCGCGATTTTTCGCTTCATAAAGTGCGGTGTCGGCGTTTTCAATTAACTCGGAAGTGCTTGTTTGTTTATCAAGCATTAGCTTGGTCACACCTAAACTAACCGTGACACATTTTAAGTTTGCTAATTTAGTATCAGCATGGGCAATATTTTCACTTTGAATAAGTTCTTGTAGGGCGTTGGCAAACAAAACAGCGCCTTTTAGTTCGATGTTAGGCAGAATGATTGCGAACTCTTCACCACCGTATCTAGCAATTATATCGCCTTGCCGAGAAACTAAGCTATCTGCAATTTGTGCTATTTTAATGAGACAATTGTCACCGCTAACGTGACCGTATTTGTCATTATATTCTTTGAAGTAATCAATATCAAACATGACTAAGCAAAGCTGAAGATTGTTACGCTTTGCCCGGCCTATTTCCACTGTGAGCATTTCGTCAAAATATCTTCTGTTGAAAAGCCCAGTAAGACTGTCCTTGCGCGACAAATATTGTAATTCTTTTTCTATTTGTTTGCGCTTCTCAATTTCTTGTTTGTGTTCAAAATTCAAATGAATAGATTTCTCATAGGCTTTGTTACTTTTCCTCAATAAGTGCAGTGCAATACCTGAGTATATGATAACGGTGAATCCTGCAACATTGCCTGCTGAGCCGCCGAACAAAAATAAGAAAACCACATTTGGCACTGCAACCGGTATAAAAAAGCTTAAGGTAGCATAGATATTCGCGGCGTTCCCAATTGAAGCAGCGGCACTAAGAGCTACTACAAACATACCTATAGAAACCAAATATTCTGCGCGGTCTAACGGCACAAAATATATAAAACCGCAGGAGTAAATGACACCTAAAATAAAAAATAAACTTGTCCATCCATGTAGCCAAATATGTGCATTTTGTTCATTACCATATTTTCTATAGGCATAGAACGTGCTTATTCGCACAATACTTACTAGTACAACTGCACCTACCCAAACTAATAATTCGTTAAGCGGGGCGACATATGAAAACCAAAATGCAATAAGAGCAATGGCAAATAAATGTGAAGTAGCAGCACTAACGGTCTGTGCAAATGTTAAGTTGATAATAGCAAGTTTGGTTTTTTGTGTTACGTTCAATTGCATAGTAACGTTACTCTTAATTAAGTATTGCAGTGCGTTTCTTGCCTTAAAATCATTTCCGTTTTTGTGTAATGATATCGACAGCATTTAATATTTTTAAAGTTTACATACTATTTTTTGAATGTGAAAGGTTTATACTAAGGCCCATTTTGGACACAAAAAAAGCGCTCAATCTAAGACGCGTGTGTGAATTTAAATTTAGCACAACGAAGACTAATGTTGGGAAACGGGAAAGTTACAAGCAAGTGGATAGAAAAGCAATTAGATTACGTTAACTAAAAGCTCGGTTATTTATAAAAAATAGTTTCTGATCATTATTGCAGGCTCATAAGGAAAAAAAATGAGAAGACTCGGTATGCCAATCTACTCCCAAAAGGAGTGGCTAATGCAATTACAACGTTCTGAATATGTTGATGGCCCCGTTGACACTTATAACCAAAACGGCAGAGTTACTGAGCTTGAAAAGCGTGTGGCTATGCTTTTAAATAAACCAGCAAGTTTGTTTTTTCCAAAAGGTGCCATTGCGCAGCTTTGTGCATTAAAAGTTTCTGCCGCGCAGCGAAATAATAGCAATGTGGTAGTACATCCAATGTCACATATGGTGCTGGATGAAAATGATGCTTATCAAAGCCTCTTAGGCTTAACGGGAATTCTTATCGGAAAATGTGATAGTCCGTTTGGTATTAACGATATTAAAGGTATTGAAGAAAAATTTGCGGCAGTTTCTATTGAGCTACCTATTCGCCGAGCAGGCTTTAAACTAAGTCCGTGGGAGCAATTGGACGCTATCAGCCGCTGGTGCAAAGCTCAGAAAGTTCATTTACACATGGATGGCGCGCGCCTATGGGAGTCGAGCTCTTATTATCAAAAGTCGGAGGCCGACATCAGTGCCTTATTCGATTCGGTGTATGTTTCACTCTACAAAGGACTAGGTGCAATAGGAGGAGCAGTTTTGGCGGGTGAAGCCGACTTTATTGAATCGTGCAAAGTCTGGAGAAGTCGCTTAGGCGGTAATGCTTTTACCTCGTTTCCTATGATTGTTGGAGCTTTAGATGGTTTGGATAATAGGCTCAAACATATTCCTGAACTTGTTGTGCGCGCCAAGGCAATTGCCAAGTTGCTTAAAAGGATCCCACAGCTAGAGCTTCATATACCCCATACAAACGGGTTCTTTGTGTTCCTTGAAGGTGATATTGACAAACTTACTATCAAAGCTAGGCAGCTCGAACAGAAAATGGATATTGTGCTTTTTAACCAGTTTTCCGGGTTTCCCAATACCCATAAGCATATGATTGAAATTCAAGTAGGTAGCGATCATCAAGCAATAAGTGATGACGAGATAGTCGATTATTTTAGGTTATTGTTTGCGTAATGCATTGTTCACTGTACCCAATCGTAACAGTACCGTTGTATTGCGCTTTTCCAGCCGGGGGCTGCTTCAATTACGCTATTACCGATGGTTATTTTTCGCTGCAGATACCTACAATGAGTTGTTCATATTATTCCCATTAGTAGGCAATATCTTCAGGCGGCAATATATAACCTTGGTAACCCTCAGCTCTTAGTGAAGTAAAGTTTTGCAGTTGTTCTTGGCTTTCGATACCGGTAATGATTACCTCAATATTTAAGCCTTTGGCAACATTTATTAAAGCCCTGCACATTTCATTGCTGTGATTTACCTTTTCATAAAACGCGTAAGATTGGTCTAGTTTAATATAGTGGGGTTGTAATTGAGTTAGATAATCGAGGGAGCCCATATGTCGCCCACATTGATCAACTCCTACTTTAGCACCTGCCAAACGAATTATTTGTGCTAGCTTGTGGCAATCATCAAAAGCGTTGATTAACGCAGATTCTGGCATTTCAAACAACATTTGATGAGTGTGCTTCGACTTTGCCAAGAAGGTAGTTAGCCACTGCGAGAAATCATCAGATTTTACACTGTCGTTGGTTAAGTTAATCGCAACAGGGTGCGGCGTTAGTGACAATATATTGTTTTGCTCAATGCTTTGTAATAAACATTTATCCAATTGATTACCCAAAGACAGCAGTTCAATAAAAGGCATAAATTCAGCAGCAGTAACCACCTCATCATCAATACTTAAGCGGCAATATAGCTCACGCGCAATGATATCATTTGTTTGCATGTTACTAACGGCTTGCCACTGAAAATTAAAATGACTGTGGTTTATAGCGTCTTTTAATTTTGAACGCCACTGCTCCGTGCTGTATTTTTGTGCCTGTTGTGC
>JBLHMY010000173.1:0-5522 GCA_047621065.1 Glaciecola sp.
GACTATTTTACACCGCACAGTGCTTGTTTGGTAGAGTGGCCAGAAAAAGGACAAGGTTTATTGCCTGCCCCCGATTTAAGCGTAGATATTAGTTACCATCAAAACGGCAGAATGTATGAATTTGAAGGGTTAACGCCATTTGGTGTGTTATGCGTTGAAGCGCTCAAGGTTGAGGGCATTTGATAATGCTGAAAAAATTAAGTCTTCGTCATTTTAGCGTGTATAAATCACTTGTAATATGGGCTGTTTTTGTCTCAGGTGCGCTTTTTATAGTCACTACACAAGCTGTATCAGCGCAACAAGCCAGCATTGCCGATGTACGCTTTTCTGACACCACCGATTTAGCCCGTATTGTAATTGAATTCGACATTGAGCCGACTTTTTCTTATTTTTCGCTAACTAATCCAAATCGCGTGGTTGTCGATTTACAAAACGTAGACCCAGCCTTCGATTTATCTGTGCTGACACTATCGGGCAATAAAGTTGTAAAAGTACGCCACAGCACTCCAAAAACGCCAAAAGACAGCCGTATAGTAATTGAGACCAGTAAAATATTAACGTCTAGGTTATTCACTGTGGCGCCTTTTAACAGTGGTAATACTTTTTTAGGACATCGCCTAGTAATTGAGCTTATTGATCCTAACCCTGGGACTATGCAAGAGTTGCCATCGGCTAATTCCTCTTCAACTACTAAGTCCTTTTCAAATAAAGCCGTTAACGCCAATGTCCCTAATCGTGATAAAGACATTATTGTGGTAATAGATGCTGGACATGGAGGAATAGATCCAGGTTCAATTGGGCCCGCAGGCACCTATGAAAAAAATATTACCTTGAGCATTTCAAAAATGCTGGCAAAAAAAATTAATGCACAACCAGGTTTACGGGCAGTATTAACACGTGAAGGCGATTACTATATTTCACCAAACGATCGTCCTAAAATTGCAGTCAAAGAAAAAGCCGATTTAATGGTATCAATTCATGCCGATGCATTTACAACGCCGCAACCCAGAGGAGGCTCGGTTTGGGTTTTATCAAAGGGAAGGGCCGACAGTGAATTAGGTCGTTTGCTAGAGCAAACCGAGCGCAGCTCTGAACTTCTTGGGCCAGCCGCCGACGTAATAGAAGACAGAGATACTGAACGTTATTTTGCGGAGACTATTTTAAATATGTCGATGGATTTATTTCGTGCACTTAGTTACGAACTCAGCCATGAAGTTATCAAAGACATGAAAGGCGTGACAAAGATGCATAAAAAAACGCCTCAAAGCGCCAGTTTGGCCGTGCTTACTGCAGCAGAAACACCCTCAATTTTGGTTGAGGTTGGATTTATATCAAATCCACAAGAAGAGAAAAACCTGAATTGGGCTAAACATAGGCAGCGTTTGGCGAATTCATTGTTTGTATCTATTGAACGGTATTTTAAGAAAACCCCTCCCGATGGCACCACTTGGGCTTATAATAAGCATTCCGCGCCTGTTAAGCACAGAGTTGCTCGCGGCGAATCTTTGTCTATTCTTGCACAGCGCTATGGAGTAAGCGTGAAAGAATTAAAAGCGCAAAATAAGCTTAAATCAGATTTAGTACGTATAGGACAAGTGTTAACTATTCCGAAATAGCTTCTGTTTTCCTTCTATAAATGGATTATAATTGCAACATGTTAAATACTGAGCTAAGCGAGCAGGCTACCCGCAGGCCTATAAAAATATTACCTCCTCAACTTGCTAATCAAATAGCGGCTGGTGAGGTGGTAGAGCGTCCTGCGTCTGTTGTAAAGGAGCTGTTGGAAAATAGCCTAGATGCAGGTGCAACGGATATATTGATAGATATTGAGCAAGGCGGGCAAAAACGTATTTTAATTCGCGACAATGGTGCAGGCATTGCAAAAGAGCAGCTAGCGCTTGCGCTGAGCCGTCATGCTACCAGCAAAATTAGTAATATAGATGATTTAGAGCACATTACCAGTATGGGGTTTAGAGGTGAAGCCCTTGCCAGTATTAGTTCTGTGAGCCGTCTTACGCTTACATCAAAGCCGCGCTTGCAGTCTGAAGCTTGGCAAGCTATAGCCGAAGGGCAGCAAATGCAGGTCGATATTACGCCTGCTGCGCATCCTGATGGTACTTCAATTGAAGTGCTAGATTTATTTTTTAATACCCCAGCAAGGCGCAAATTTTTGCGTACCGGCAAAACAGAATTTCAACACATTGAATATATTGTAAAGCGAATTGCCCTGACGCGCCCCGATGTTCAATTTGTGCTTAACCATAATCAAAAAGTGTGCTGTAGGTATTTGCGGGTAAAGGACATCGCAAAGCGTATTGAGCAGGTTTGCGGTAAAAACATGTTAGTACATTGCACGCCAATAAATTATAGTTTCGAAGGCGTCGTTTTAAGTGGTTGGTGCAGTAAATTAGGCCATGGGGTAGCTACGCGTGATTTACAATATACCTTTGTAAATGGTCGTATGATGAAGGACAAATTACTTGCCCATGCATTAAGACAGGTGTATGAAGATACGTTGCCACCGCAAACTTTTGCAAGCTACGTATTGTATTTACAAGTATCACCGGATCAAATAGACATAAACGTACACCCAGCTAAGCATGAAGTTAGATTCCATCAATCGCGGCAGGTTCATGACATCGTGTTTAAAGCAGTAAACGATGCTATTAGCCGCCAAGATAATGTTGGCTATGTGAACGATGACTTAACACCTAATGTACCTAAGCATAATTATATTCAAGCATTAAGCCCATCGATTAACAGCCAATCCATTGATAGTCCTTTGGTTGATAGCGCAACGTTCAACAATGCTCCAAGTAATGTGACCAACGAGGCGTATGTTAGTAAAAGCAAGACAGCATCTTACGCCACGCGCAACGTTGGATATCAATCAAATACACCGACAAAAGGTGAGATAAAAGCAAATCACGACTTTTATGCAAGCGTGCATGCGCAAAACACTAGCGCAGTGACACAGCAAAAGCAGCCATCAAACAGCACAGATATGCAGACGCCGCAACAGCAAGCGCTAGTAAATAGCCACTATGTGTACAGTGCTCCGTACCTTATTTTTGGCCAAGGTGAACATTTACAAGTACTTCCTATAAACGCATTGCTTACTAAGGTAGTGAGTAATCGAATGGTGCGCTCGACATTACCGCAGCCTTTACTTATGCCGGTTGCTGTTGAAAACAAAAATAGCATAAAGCAAAAGCACCTAGATGAGTTTGCTTCCATCCATATGGTGATGTCGTTAAGTCATCAAAAACTCATATTAAAACAAGTACCTTCTGAGCTTCGCCATTTGCCGTGGGCAAGTATTTTTGCCCAATTAGTCTTTTCCAAGCTTTCAGCAAAAGCAGACGATGTGGAATCACTTGCTAACATGATTGCGCGCGTTTGGCTAAGCACTCTTGAAGTATCAAATATTATGCTCGACGGCTGGATAAATGAAATAGGGATAGAGCATATTGCATTGCTTTGTAAGCAAGACGCTAAGTCTTTGCACTTGGCTTCTTGGATGTTGGATGCAAAATGAGTAAAAGCGCAAATGCTAATAACGATTTACCGACTGTACTTTGTATAATGGGACCAACGGCCTCAGGTAAAACATCACTGGCAATTGAAACCGCTAAGGCACTAAATGGAGAAGTCATAAGTGTCGATTCGGCGCTGGTGTATACGCATATGGATATTGGTACAGCCAAACCAAGCGTCAAAGAACAAAATGGTATTATTCACCATTTAATAGATATTATTAGTCCTGAAACTAGCTACAGTGTTGCCAATTTTATTGACGATGCCCAAAACACAATACATGCAGTAATGGCAAAGGGTAAGCTTCCTATACTAGCGGGTGGCACTATGATGTATTTTAATGCATTGGTGAATGGCTTGAATGAGTTACCTGCTGCTAATCAAGCTATTCGTGAGCACATTAGTGAGATGAGTTTACACGAGGTACATCAGCAACTTAAAGAAGTTGACCCGATAAGTGCATTGCGTATTCATCAAAGTGATAGTCAGCGGCTAAACCGTGCCTTAGAGGTATATATGGTGTCGGGGAAATCATTAACGCATTGGCAAGCAAAGCAAAAAAAACAGCTGCCATTTAATTTCTCTCAATTTAGTATTATGCCCACCGAGCGCAGTACCTTGCATGCGCTCATAGCAAAACGCTTCGATCAAATGCTAGAGCGTGGGCTTGTTCAAGAAGTACAAGAATTGTTATGTCGTTATTCATTACATTGTGACATGCCTTCTATGCGAAGCGTAGGTTACAGGCAGGTTTGGCAACACTTAAAAGGTGAATATAGCCGCCGTGAAATGCGTGAAAGGGGTATCATAGCCACCCGGCAATTAGCTAAACGACAGGTTACTTGGCTAAGGGGATGGGAAAATATTACGCACTTAGAAAGTGGAGATCGTAATAATCTTCAAAGACTTGTACAAAAAGTGGGTGCAACCTAAGACACAATTATGTACACTGAAAAGAGTCATGTTGAACCAGCAGATAATAAAAAATTAAGGACGACTAATGGCGAAAGGTCAATCACTACAAGACCCATTTTTAAACGCACTAAGAAAAGAGCGAATCCCAGTAGCGATATACCTTGTAAATGGTATTAAACTACAAGGACAGGTAGAGTCTTTTGACCAATTCGTAGTTTTATTAAAAAACACGGTCAGTCAAATGGTGTACAAACATGCTATCTCAACGGTTGTGCCTTCGCGCGCAATCAGCATGCCTGCTGAAAACTTAGATGACAGTGCATCCGAATAACTAGCTTGGAGTATTTATTTGTTTGATCGTTACGAAGGCGGTGAACAGGCCGTTTTAGTTCATGTAGACTTCTCAGACGAACAAAACAAAGAAGATATAGACGAATTACAGCTGTTAGTATCTTCTGCTGGCGTGAATAACGTAGGTATTGTTACGGCATCGCGTAATGCGCCTGATGCGAAGTTTTTTGTGGGCAGCGGAAAAGCACAAGAAATAGCTGACACGGTATCTGCTTTAGGTGCCGATGTAGTTATATTCAATCATGCTTTGTCTCCTTCGCAAGAACGTAATCTTGAAACACTCTGTTTGTGCAGGGTTCTTGACCGTACTAGTCTCATTTTAGACATCTTTGCTCAACGTGCACGTACCCATGAAGGAAAACTTCAGGTTGAACTTGCCCAGCTCAGCCACTTATCAACGCGCCTTATTCGCGGATGGACGCATTTAGAGAGACAAAAAGGCGGAATAGGGTTGCGCGGTCCCGGCGAAACCCAACTAGAAACCGACCGCAGGTTATTACGAGGACGCCTCAAGACAATTTTAAAACGCTTGGATAAAGTGCAAAAACAGCGCGAGCAAGGGCGACGTTCTCGCAAAAGAGCTGAAATTCCCACCATTTCACTTGTGGGGTATACTAATGCAGGTAAATCTACCCTTTTTAATACAATTACCGACGCCGGTGTATATGTAGCGGATCAATTGTTTGCCACGCTAGATCCTACATTGCGTAAAATTGAAC
>JBLHMY010000174.1:0-5482 GCA_047621065.1 Glaciecola sp.
CCTATATTACACTGTGGTCCCACGTAAACACCAGCGCATAGTTCGGTATCAAGCTGAGAAAACAAAGTTGCAAACGAGGTATGGGCATTAGGATGAAAATTCTGCATCACGAGTGAGTAAAAGCCTGAGCGTAAATACGCACCTGTTTTACCAGGAAACAAGCTTAGCAATTGGCTATACGATGCAAACAATGCATCTTTGCTGGCCCCTTTTAATAGCAAAGATAAGACAAAATACGTAAGCGTGAACGGCAACATTAGCAACATCGCAATGCCATGGACAAGTTGTTTTACAATAGCTTTCATTTATTATCAATGGCCTTGGTTAATGGTTGCAGCACAGACTCCCAAGCATAATTTGCATTAATGGTTGCCAATGCATGCTGTCCCACTTCTACTTGTAGGGCATAATTGTTTGCTAGGGTTATTGCGTGTTGCTTAAAGTCGCCTGGCGTGCTGGCCAGAAGTATATCAAACTTGTCTTGGCACAAGATACCTTCTGCACCTAACGGAGTTGACACCACCGGCAATGCACAGGCCATCGCCTGCAAAACCTTATTTTGAACCCCTCGGGCAATTTGGAATGGAGCCACAAATATATGCGCCCTATCAAAAAATGGTTTGATGTCGTCTACAAAGCCCGTTACTTCAATATTAGATGCTGCCCCCAATTTAGTGATTTCAGCACTAGGATTCATACCGGCAATAATTAAGTGTGCATTTGGCACACTGTGTACAATGCTTGGCCAGCATTGTTCTACGAACCACAGCATAGCGTCAATGTTTGGTTTATAATCCATTACACCGCTAAATAAGTAGTTGGTCACATTGTTTGGTTTTGTGTAACTTGGATTAAATAGTGTTTGGTCTATGCCGTTCCCCAGTACTTTGACCTTTCCTGTATTAATTACTCTAGACTCAAATAACTTTTTTTCGGTGTTGGCAATAACAAACGCAATATCAAATTTTTCAGAAGTGGCTTTTTCTAGCAACTCTATTTTATTGGCCTCTCGGTTATATAGTGCTCGCTTCAAAAAGCCCGAGTCTTTCGCATATTGCCGCCATTTGTCAGAATCCACATCCATGAAATCCATCAACAACTGCGGTTTTACAGTAGCCTGAATGGCTTTTTGTGAAGACGCCTGAGTAAGCAAGCCTGACCCAAAAACATACGGTGCTAGCGATGAAGCGCTTATCAACACAGTATCAGCATGTTGCACACATTCGTTAAACGCGCTGACTAATTCACTTGAATAAAAATTAGTTTCACTAAAGGAGCAGTTTTTTATCACCGCTAATGCCAGCCTATATAACTTATTAGGAACCTTTTTAGATATCACTTTAATGCTAAATTTAGCCGCAAGTGCATTAGCATCGGCCAGTTCACTCTCAAACTCATAGGGTGCCAGCACGGTCACTTTGTGGCCTTTACGCACCATCTCTTCTATTTGATGAAAAGTACGTAATTTCTCGCCTTTGTTAGGCGGAAACGGCACTCTGTGCGCTAATACCACGATCCTTGACATATTTGGCGATTCCTTGTGAAATCAGGTCAAATTAAAACAATGGGCAATTCTAGTATTAGTCGGGCTAATAGTAAAATTTAATAGTTAAATCTAATCCACAGGGAAGAAACTTACAGGCTGTTTGTTTACCGTGTGCTTTATTTACCGTATGCTTTGGGCTATCAAATGGCTTGTTTACGCTGTGCTTTGTTTATCATATAGCGGGCAACTGCATAGCCAATAATACATAACCTATAAGACCCTATGCTAGAACATATTGCGCACATTCTTATTGCTCCCTTAAATCAATTTGTATTAGGTATATTGCTCGGGCTAGCCATACTAAAATTTACACCTACTGTACGTTGGGTTGGTAAATCTATTGTGGTAATGAGTGTTATGTGGGGCTTTTTGTGCTCCCAATATTTTTTTAGCCATTGGCTAGCGGCGCCTTTAGAAAATGTATTCCCGCCGGTGCAGGTGACCAGCGAAAAATGGCAGCACGCCACCGCGATTTGGGTGCTTGCTTGCTATCATTTTGAGGCTGAAAAGCTTCCCCGCGTAAGCCGTTTCAACCATTGTTCAATAGAAAGACTGGTGCATGCCGCGAATATGTACCGCGTTAAGACTATGCCTATTTACTTAACGGGTGGCGATTTTAATAAACAATCTAGCTTACAGCATGCCACCGAAGCCGCTAAGTTCTTAATCGAATTAGGTGTCGCAAAAGGCGATATAAAGATTAAAAGCGAAGGCGAAAATACGGCAGCAGAGGCCGCACAAATAACCACTGCCCTAAACCAGCTAAACAAACCACATATGCTTGCGGTAGTGTCGTCAGCCACTCACGGTTTACGACTTTCAAAAATATTAGCCGCAAATAAGATTAACTATGTGTTTATTCCTGTTCACTATTTTGCTAAAGGCTCTATTCAGTACAAACTGAATATGCCCTCTAACGCTGCCTTAGCAAGAAGTCAAAGAGCATTTTATGAATACGCAGCGCTGGTAAAATATTGGCTGGAAAATTAGCCCGGCTATTTAAGTCCAGCAACCCAATACTCTTTAGTCATTAGTATTTTTTGTGCATCTGCTGCTGTTAGCCGTCATAGCTTAAATCGGCAGGGCCACTACCTGCCATTAAACATCAACTGCAGCTTGGTGCTTCTAGTCACCACCAAGAAATGTATAAATACGGTAAACGCAAAACTCAAGCCCAGCACAAGCGTAAACGCCAAGTAAGGATTAATGACAATATTGGCAGCGTGATTAATAGTATTCAAGCCCAATACAAGGGCTATAATGATAGCATGATGAAATAAATAAATTGAGTATGACGCAGCAGATAAACCTTTAGACCACCAAGATTGGGTAGCAAAAATTAGGGTTGCGCCCAACCAAACAAACAATGAAACCGTTATAGCCTGAATGTGCTCAATATACGGAAGCGTAATAACATTTATGATGCTTGGCAGCCACCAAGGTAATGCTCCAATAAGCAACAATGGCAAAAATACTAAAACACCCATATATGATGCAAGCACAAGCAGCATCGACTGGTGTGTCAAAAGCGCGAACATGACGCCAATTAAAAAATAGTCTAAATACGAAAATATACTATATATACTGCCAATAACAGGTAACGAGGAATAAATAGGTATACCAACTTTGTTTAGGGCTAGTATGCATAAATGAAAAATAGGAATAGTGAGTAGTATCAGCAACATAAACATTGCTGCACGTAGTTTGTCCTCAGGTGGCCTAATGCGTGCCACTACAAAATGAATGCAAGCATAGGCACAAAAATACACCAGTAGGTTAATCAAAAACCATAAATGCCCAGCAAAATCACCGGCGTTTACATATGTGTATTGTGCTAAACCGCTCACATAACTGAGGATATAAAACGAAGGGATATTAATAAGCAGCAGTACACTTATCAGCGGCCATCCTATTCGCTTTACTTTTGTTAGGCAAAAATTTCTAACAGACTGTTTTTGCAATAACACAAAAGCGAAAAAGCCTGAAACCATAAAAAATAGAGGCATTCTAAAAATATGAATAGCATCTGCCGCTGCATAAGCCCACGGCAACGATTGGGTATAACTAACTAGCCAATATTGATCCGCCGAAAATGCAGCGCAAGTATGCAATACTAGCCCTAGTACCATTAAAACGGCGCGTAAGTTGTCTAAGTATAAATAACGCGTCATACTAATTAGTCCGCCTACAAAAACTACCGATAAGATGCGTAAACCCAGCATATCCTAGCATGTTTAAATGTATGCCGTCGCTCACATACAAAGACTGCTGCGTTAATTTGTCAAACGGCAATAAAGAAACCTGGGACAAGCCCATATAGTGTTTATCTATAGCCTCATTAAAACGTAAAAAGCCACTGTGAAACTTTTCACGAGCGGGACTGTACTTAAGTTTCACAAGCGCAATTGGCGCCTCAGTTTTTGTTTTTATATCGCTTACCAAGTCGATTACCTGTTGTGCGGTGTCCATTGGTGGTTCACCTATAGCAATGTCGTTTTCACCAATATAAAGAACGACTCGAGCTACATTTTGCAAACTCGTATTGGCCAAGTAAGCACGTATATTTTCAGTTGTGCCATTATTAAAACCATATATTGCCAAAGGTTTGCAGTCATTAAGCATACTTTCAGGCAGTCGAGAAATTGACGAACTGCCTATAAACAAAGTGTAGCTTTCAGTTGGTCTTTCAACAGAACGTTGCCAGTCTTGCCACCAATAACTTAGCAAGTGTCTTTGCTGCTTATCTGCTAAAAAATACCAACCTGCAGTAATACTTAGCAGGGCAAACAACATTGGCAAGGCAACCATTAACGCTTTTTTCACTTGCAAAAACCCTAGCTAAACAAAATAAAATCAATAAGTATCTAAATATACAGCAAAAATTAACGATAACATATACAGTACTGCTCTAGCATTTTAAGTTTGCTCGGCCGGTATAAATAGATAACAATATATTTTACGGCGATGTAAAATTGATTTTCACACCGAATACGGCGAATATGGACAGCTTAGAACCTGATATAACGGTAACAACTTCTTTTGACTACAGTATGCAAAGTGTCGAGAAATTATACACCTGCGTGTTCAAAAACAATCCTGCAGGCAACATATTCCTTAGCTACGAATGGATTTCAACGTGGCTGCAGTGCGCTTCTAACAAACCGCTATTAACCACCTTTATATCATCTTGTGTTAATGAGCCTGTAGGCTTTGCGTTTATAGGCTGTGTCGACTCAGTCCTTGGTAAAGTGTTTTTTCTTAATCAAACGGGCAATCAACAAGACGACCAAGTTTGGATTGAATACAACGACGTGATTTGTGCCAGCCAGCATAAGGCCTGCAGAAATGCGTTGCTACACTATTTGGCAGAACAACGAAACACGTTTAAATTTGTTGGTGTTAATAATATGCAGGCTTGGTCTCATAGGCACTGGCGAGAATGGTCATTGCAGCCAATCAATGGCTTTATTGCAGCTTCAACAAAGCCGCCAGCAGATTCTTGTGCCGGCGCATCGAATACTTCACTTATAGCCCATTTTTCAAAAAATACTAAAAGCCAAATATCCCGATCTCAGAAATATATAGAGCAACAATACGGCGAAACAACAGTAACTTGGCTCAGGTCTAATCAAGTAGAAGCTGCACTTAAAGACATGGCTAATTTACATATTGAACAGTGGGGGAAACATGACTATGGCAGTGGATTTACTAACCCGAGGTTTGTTGAATTTCATCGACGGATTATGCAGCAGGGAATACAGCCAGAATTACAACAACCATTACTGCCGCAAAACAACCAATCGACCAATAGTGATTGGGTGCATTTAGCTAAATTTTGCGCTGGTGATGTAACATTAGGCTACCTCTATTTTTTCACGCGTAACAAGCAGGTGTATTTTTACTTGTCGGCCATTAACTACGCCACACAAGACAACA
>JBLHMY010000175.1:0-5465 GCA_047621065.1 Glaciecola sp.
GTGATTTTGGTGTTTTGGTGTTTTGGTGTTTGGGTGTTTGGGTGTTTGGGTGTTTTTGATTATTGTCATTTAGACAATACAGAAGACTTATATGCTGTGTTTATCAATGTATTCTTAAAAACTATACTTTAAAATACATTGATTACTTACATATAAGACAACAATCAAAGACCTATATTAAAATAATATAGTGCTCTAGAGCAATTGTTTGCCCAGGTTGAGAATGTTGTCTACTTTTCTAGCCGAGTAAAAACCCCAAGGAGTAAAACATGAATATATTACGAGCATTGTGCCTAGCGGTGATGAGTTTTGCATTTTCTCAAAGTGCATTTGCGTTAGAGGTCTTGCAAATTACTGAACGCCAACCTGGTCATTTAGAAAGTTGGATAGCCCTTAGCATTATTATAACGTCTGTGTTAACTGCATGGTTTTTAAATCAAAACGCCCCAAAGGTTCGAGTGTTTGGCACCATTTTGGCAGCCTTAGGCTGTTTTGCTATCACCGCCTGGTTTTTATTCTATGTTCTTGGTACTGGTTTTTTGGAGAACCCTAAGCCCAACCAAACTCCGCTTGATTCAGCCAAACCTGCATTACTTTGGATTCAGGCTATGGTGGCATTGGTTTCTGGGGTGGCTTTACTCGCTGTTGCTGTTAAACAAAGCAAAAACACCGAAATATTAGAGCTTAGCGCCGCTAATGAGCCAGACCGCTATGGTCGAGTATCACGTATTCTTCATTGGACTATTGCGATCCTTTTCTTGGCATTGATACCTATGGGAATATTCGCGTCTATTATTCCCGAAGGCACGGAATATCGCGTTGAGTATTATGTGGTTCATAAAACCATTGGCGTTACAGTTTTAGCCCTTGTGTTGGTGCGTTTATTTTGGAACCGAAAATCGAAGCGCCCAGCATTAGATGCTTCCCTAAGTTCTAAGGAGCGAAAGCTTGCACATATGGCACACATCGCCCTTTATGTAATGATGATTATGATCCCCATTACCGGCTTTATTATGACCAGCTTCCATGGTGCGCCAACATTTTTCTTCGCTTGGGAACTTGAGCCACTTTGGGGTTTTAGTAAGACAGGTACAATTGTATGGGGAATGTTACATAAATATTTACTTCCCTATCTCTTATATATTGTTTTAGGTGCGCATATTTTGGGCGCATTAAAGCATCAGATTATTGATAAACATACTAACGCTTTCAAGCGTATGGTGTCTTAAATCTCTTTGCACGATTGATTGTTATATGCTGAGGATTTACGCTGACACAGTTCCCATTGTGTCAGCGTAAGGGATAGGGCGCTTTGTTTGGTAGAAAAACAAGCCAAATTTCAAAAAGTAGACCTGTTTACATTTACCCGATTAGAGGCATATGCCCCAGATTTTGGCTTATGGCACTGAAAGACCTGTCAGATTAGGTTTAGGTCTTAAAATGCTTTTTTAGGATTGCGTGCCAAATTATACGAATCAACCCACAAAACCTAAGCCTTTTGCATAGAGGTGGTATCGCGCTTATTCTTCTACTACCTCGTAACGTTATCAACAAATCATCCTAATACTGATTAAAAATTAAAATTAATTGATTTCCATCAACACAAATTTACTTGAATCTATTAAGTTGTCTTTTGTTGATATTAATTGATGGTTAACTTGGTGTAATCCTATTAAGGTAAGTGTGATTATTAACATACTGGTTTCTTTCACAAAAAACTCTTTTTATAGGCCAGTTATAGATCAATTAAGCGATAATGTTATTTAGTTAACGTACACCGAAAAAATCTCTTCAACATAAGAAAATCATGAAATAAATACTAAAAAACTATTTATTTCTACTGCTCATTATTGTCACTGCGCTTGGTATTGTGTTTGTTCAAGTTAAATCCAAACAAGCTATCGAGCACCAAAATGATTAGTTCCCTATAAAAACTGTTGAAGTATTAACTGTTAAGCGAATTCCCTTCCGCACACGCGCGTTAGCTTATGGCAGTGAAGAGCCTGCGACGGTGCTAAAGGCTAAATCAGAAGAAAACGGCAAGATTAGCTATATTCACCCCGAGCTAAAACAAGGTGGCAGTTTACCTAAGGCACGGCTGTTCTAAGAATAGAAACCACCACATTTGAAATTTTACTGGATTCCAGTAAAGCAGGCTTGGCAAGCAGCCAGTCGTCATTACAACAAGTCGAAGCAGAAGAGAAAAGCGCCAAACGTTCATTACAAATTGCACAAAAGAATTTAAATTTAGAATTAGCAGAGTTTGAAAGAGTTAAAGTACTTTTAGCAGAGCGCTCTCTAGCCAGAAACCAGCTAAATGTAGAAGAACAAAAGTACTTCAACTGAGTTCTACAGTGCAAGATTTACAAGGAAAAGTAGATACCTACGCCAGCCGCAAAGCGTCGATACGTGCCCAAATCAAACAATCAAAAAGCCAAGTTGACCAGAGTCAATATTCCCTGATACGTACCGAAGTGGTTCTGCCTTTTGATGCCAGAATTGGTTCTGTTTCGGTAGATGTGGGGGAATTTGTTGCAGCAGGCGGTCAGCTATTTGAGGCATTGGGAATTGAAGCTGTAGAAATGAATGCGCAATTACCCATCAAACATGTGCGCCCTCTCACCACTACTATGAATGGTAACAACAACTCACAGTTAACCAACTCTCAGGGTAGTGTGAATTTGCAAAACGCAATCGCACATTGGGACTTAGAGGCAAAAGTGCGTATTGTGGGGGATGATTTCAATACAGTATGGGATGGTGTATTACTGCGGATAAGTGAGTCCGTTGATCCAACACGCGACACATTGGGCATGGTTGTTACCGTTGACAAACCTTACGAAGTCGTCATCCCCGGAATACGCCCACCTTTGCTAAAAGGCATGTATGCCTCAGTTGAATTTCTGTCTCAGCCTAAAAACATGCTCGTTATTCCTCGTAGAGCACTACATGAGGATCGTGTTTATGTGGTTAGTAAAGACAATACGCTATCAATTCGTCCTGTGCAGATTAGTTATTCGCAAGGACAGTTAGCAGTGATTAAAGAGGGCCTCAAGGAAGGTGACAAAATGATCACCAGTGATCTTGTGCCTGTTATTGAAGGCATTAAACTTGAGTTGGTTGAATCTGATGCATTCCAGAAAGAAATGGCAGCTCTCGCCTTAGGCACAAAATAATGATCCGCTATTTTGTCTCCCATCCAACAGCTGCTAACATACTAATGTTAGCGATTATCGCCGTTGGTTTGGTCGCCCTACCCAACTTAAATAAAGAAACCTTTCCTAAGATAGATCTTAATCAGGTGCAGGTCAGCGTTGCTTATTCTGGCGATTCCCCCTCTGATGTTGAAGAAGGAATTTGCAACCCTTTAGAAGATGCCACAGATGGTATCAGTTTCACCAAAGAGCAGCGCTGTGAAGCACGGGATAACATGGGCATGCTCACCATGGAAATGCAGGAAAACGGCGATATACGCCAATTTATTGATGACATTAAATCTGCGGTAGATGGCACAACACAGTTCCCCGAAAATACCGAAAACCCGGTAATTAAAGAATTAGGTCGAACAGAACCCGTCGTCACGGTAGCAATAACCGCAAAAAACCTCTTCTCGCCCAAACTCAAAACACTGGCTGAATATTATCGCGATAACTTGCCCGAACAGCCATTACCTATCGCTATATTACAGTAGGCATTGCTTTTGCGATGTTCATACTTTCAATCGGTATGCTGGCAACAGGCACTATCAAATTTAAGGCTTTTCCTGATCTTGAAGGTAATAGGCTTGAAGCACGTATGATCTATCCACAAGGTACACCTCTGGCAAAGACTGAAGCATTAGTTGAAAAGCTTATCGCTGTTGCACGTAAAACACAGCAGCAATTCCAAGAAAATGAGTCAGCACCGTTAATTAGAAATATCCAGGTCACTTATAGCGAAAATGCTGATTCCAGCGAATCTGGGGCCCATTTAGCAACCGTCAATCTAGATATTTTAGATACTGAATTACGGCATACATCATTAGCAGATTTCACTCCCGCTTGGCGTAAAAATACGGGTTCAATACCTTGCATCATCAGCCTGCAATTTAAAGAGCCTTCGTTTGGACCCGCTGGACGAGCCATTGAAATTCAGCTAAGAGGTAATGACCTTGATGCATTATCTAAAGCGTCTTATGAAATTCAAAACTGGTTGATCGGTTATGACGGCGTATCCAATATTCTAGATGATCTACGCCCGGGGAAACCGCAATACAAAGTGAAGTTATTACCTGGCGCACTAGCCGCTGGAGTCAATGCGAAATGGTTTCGGAGCAATTACGCTCAGCCTATCAAGGCGCAAAAGTTGACGATATTTACAAAGGTCGAGAGGCCTACGAAATTAACGTTAGATTAGACAGCAGCCTTGAAGACGCCCTTGCCGATTTTGACGATATGATCATCTTTTCTAAAACCGGACAAAGCGTGCCCTTGGTGAGTGTCGCAACCATTGAGGAATACCGGGACTACGCCCGCATTGGTCATGTTAACCATCAACGTGTAATGAACATTTTTGGTAATATTGACTCTGCAAAAGCCAACACTTCAGAAGTATTGAATGATACCAAAAAACGTTTATTCCCTGAGCTTCAACAACGTTATCCCGACCTCAGCATATCTTTGAAAGGTGAAGTTGAAAGCAGTGCAGAAACTAACAGTTCAATCTTCGCGAGTTTCTTTCTAGCGCTTACTGGGGTATTTCTATTACTGAGTTTGCAGTTTAAAAATTACCGAGAGTCATTAGTGGTGATACTAAATATTCCACTCGCACTGATTGGCGCTATTATAGGTCACTACATTATGGGACTCGATTTCACGATGCCGAGCATGATTGGCTTTGTCTCACTCGCAGGTGTGGTGGTGAATGATTCAATTCTGCTGGTTGAATTTTTTAAATATCGCGTTAAAGAAGGCATGGTATTACATGATGCTGCCATTCAGGCGGTGCATGATCGCTTCCGAGCCATTTTCCTCACTTCGATAACCACCATTGCTATTAGAAACCAGTTTACAGGCACAAGTATTGATTCTATTGGTAACCAGTATCGTCTTCGGTATGTTGACTTCAACAATGTTAGTGCTGTTAGTGCTGTTAGTGCTACCTGCGGCTTATGGGATTATGGAAGATATTGGATTTATAGAGTTAACCAATAAAGAGCAAGGAATAGAGGCTGAAGAAGTGGCGCACTTGGGCTAAAAAAACGTTCCGTTGTCTCAAAATCTCAAGGTGAGAATGACAACGGGTGTCCTTGTTAATTTTGGTGGGCTAAAATTGCGAGAAGCGAACAGCGATGTGTATTATGGCCTTTCGAATGACTTATTATTTTCTGCTCTAAATTTATAATATGCTTTGAGTGCTTTGGGTACTGATACATAGGGGTTTTCTGTATGACCAGCGCCTTCACTGTAACTATAGTCAGACTTGAA
>JBLHMY010000176.1:0-5446 GCA_047621065.1 Glaciecola sp.
TAACAATCATTAAGTTTATCTGTACTATTTACGAATAACACAGCGGCTTATATCAGTTTTTGCCGACGTGACAGCGTTAATTAAATTGAATTGTGGCGAACAGACTTTCTCGGTAAACTTTCATCTTATGTTTTGAAATATATTTAATGTTTACCGATACTACAATAAAGTGGATTAATGAGGAATAGTATAAAAATGTTGAAACAAAAGTTTGGTCTGGTATTCGCCGTGGGACTAGGTGTAATCGTTATGAGTGGCTGTAGCAAAGAGCCATTAAACGAGCAAAATGACTTAAAAAGTCTGCCTATAGCGTATGAAGGTTATACTGGGATATACCCAAACTATAGTTTAGTACTGGATGAACAATTTGATGAGTTCAACACTGACATATGGCAAAAAGGTGATGGCGCAGTAGGCGGAGAGTCTGTGTGCCGTTTTCAGCCACAGGGTATACAGGTTATTGATGGCATACTCAACTTTATCATTAAAGAGGAAACTATCGCCCCAGGATGGTCAAAGGATCATCAGCAGCAAAAGGGACCATATGAGTTCTCATGTGGCGAAGTTAGAACCCGTGAAAATAAGAAAATAAGATATGGCCGATTTGAAACACGCATGAGAGCGCCAGATAGGCAGACTGCTTCTGGATATATATCCTCGTTATTTACCTACACTAACGAAGGTGATCCCCGTGAGTGGGAAGAAATAGATGTTGAGTTAGAAGGTGGAAGACCCGACAAATTCCAGGCTAATTTGATTTATGGTAAAGGCGTTTGGGACTGGCCAGCTACCAGGCAATGGGGCGCTTGGGAAGACAAAATTGAAACTGCCCCGGCTGATGAGTGGCGGGTCTATGCATTTGAATGGACACCAACTTATATTAAATGGTTTGTAGATGGAGTGCTTACCAAAACGTTAACCCAAGAAGATCTGGATTGCCAACCTGAGTGTGTACCACCGCAAATTAATCCTACGCCCATTCCCGACAACAACACCCTGTTGATGATGAATTTTTGGATCCCCAATGACGAAATTGAAGCCGTTTTTGGTGGTGTTAAAAAGGACAATGTGTACCCTATGCGTGCGCAATATGATTGGATAAGAATTTATCAAATGGACGCTCATCCCTTCACTCAGTGGGAATAAGTAAAACGCTACAGTTCTTTGCCTAACGAAGCGGCTGAAGAAACCTAGTTTTATTCAATATAGCAAAAAGCAGCCCCTTCCACCCCAAGGGCTGCTTCATCGCTGTTTGTATTTAACTCCTTTTAAACACTTTTGACATTACTATATCTTTTATTGAAAGAAGGTTTTTCACTCTCCAAATTAACCAATACTTACTTTGACTTGCGTAAAAAGCAAACCTATCCATAATTGGAAACTGCATTTTTGTTCCTTCTACATAAAAGAAACAATTGGCCGCAAGTTTCAACCAATCGTTTTCAGATTTATTTTTTTCATGAAGAAAGCTATATGGGTTGTTAACTCTTATTTCATGGCGCATTTTTATTTGCTCAGGGCTTCTTTGCGCATAATGTCGACAAATAGGCGATGGACGATACAGGCTATTGCAAAATGGTGGAACCTTACCACTTATACTTTCAGGCCATTTTTGATTTGGGGAATTTTTAAAGAACCGTGGCTCACGCCAATTAATACGGTAATACCGACGACGTTCTGAAACAGGTAAGGACTTATCTTCATTGTCATAAACGGTTAAATCGTTGTCTGTAAAATAAAATTGGGCTTGCCAAACACGCATTTGATTTTTATTACGCTGTGTTGCTTGCGCCAGTATGGGCCGGGGATCTTCAATGAGCATTTCGTCTGCATCTAAAATGTACCACCAGTCATTTGACGTAAAGGTATGATTAAACATGTTATAAACACGATTTCTAAACTGGTTGCGATATATCTCATCGGTGTGTGCTGCAATGACGATGCGCGGTTCTAAAGCCGCTTTTTCACAAATAAGCTCGTAACTTCCATCGCTTGAGGCATTGTCGAATACGTAAATTGTGTCGCAAAACTCCAGTGCGTAATCTAAAGTGTCAGCAATAATATCAACTTCGTTTTTAATGATGCAAATAGCGTTAAGTTTCATAAGATTACCTTTAACTACTTTACGTTTAAATTGGTTGGTTTACGCATCCACTTTATGAATACGTGAATTTGTGATGCACAAATACAGAAATCTGCCCATAAAGAAAAAATTAATTTGTGCTTAGGTTTTAGGCGACATACATCAATCTTGAGTAAGCGCTTGGCAACAACAAAGTCACCGGCACGAATATTAAGCTTTGCTAAGTGGCAAACATGAGCGCCGCAGTAGCATAAAATGTCCCGCTTTACTTTGCTGTCTACTGACTGCGTATACGCAGTTTTAAGCAAACGCGCAGCAAAAGGCAAAATTTGTTTGGGAATATGTTTGTCACATGCGCGGTTTTCAGTGTTTGTGTGATAAAGCAATAGCACCAGCCCAGAAAAGACGATTTGCGATTGCAGAGCAACGCGACTAAACAGTTCTTGATCTTCTCCCATAGCCTCACCAACTGGAAAGCCGCCTAACTTATTAAACAAACACGTGGTAATTACGCAGCTCGATACCATAAACGGAAGATCGCCTTGGGAGGCTACCGCAAAGTAATTTTCTAAAATGCTACCGGTTGGCGAGGGATTTTGCATTGCCAATTTTGCATCTACATAAACCCCATCATCAATTACTTTTTGATAATGACTTGCAAAGAATCGTTGTTGAGGGAAGCGTATAATTAAATTGCACATTTCAGCGAGAAAAAAGGGCGACCATTGGTCGTCAGCATCTAAAAAAGCAATGTATTGAGAACTGGCTAAAGACACGCCTAAATTCCTAGCAGCCGACACACCTTGATTAGCTTGCTTAACAATCTTTACATTAGGAATATTAAGTTGTAGGACTTTGTGGGCACTGCCATCGGTGGAGCCATCGTCTATAACGATAATTTCTTTTGCTTGGTAGCGCTGTGCACATATTGATTCGAGTGTTTTACTCACGCTATTTAGTTTATTATATAGCGGGATAACAACAGTAAACTCTATTTTTTTCATTAACTTAGCTCCAATTTAACAAGGTCGTGTCTATTGCTTCCTGTGTTGTCATAAGGGGAATGTCAAACTCTGTGCTAATACCTTTTGTTAGCGTATTTGTTAAGTGTTGAGGACAAACGTCTAGCGCATCAAACTGGTATTCTTTGGGCATCCCTATTTGCTCACACCAACTCTTACATTTATTATGATAATTTAATGATATTGATGGAGTATTTGTCATAAAAGACATAATTGAAGCATGTAAACGCATACAAACTGAAGCCTTAAAACAGGCTGTTCTTTGCAGTACTCTAAATGGATTTGGGTCATAGGGAATATGCGTTATTGGAATTTTTTCGTTCAATTGCTCTATTATTTTTCGATGTACTTGAAAATCGCTGAAAGAAGAGTGCCCATTAAAATCGACTAGATAAATAGGTTCGGCTGTTTCAAACCAGGTTTTTTCAATAGACTCAATTGCACTTTGAATTCGCTTAAGCTCAATTGTATTGTCTGTATTACCAAAGGCGTCAATTGCCTGCTGGCAGAAATTGAACATAATACCACTTCGTTCAACCTCAACGAGTTTGTTTTTATCATGGCAAAGCATCACCGGCGCTAAATCAAAAGTTAATTTAACATTAGCGGTAGGACATAAATCTTTCGCAATATCATAGCTTTGCTGATCTCTTACACCAACGAAGCCACATTCAGATAGAAATTTAGCACAGGCTTTTTCAGCACCTAAAGAGGTGAAAGGGCCCAAGCCAACACCTACGCATCTACTGTGTTCTCTGCCAGCTAGCGCAATTAGGTGACGCTTCAATTGAATGTCAGTTTGGGTATGTAATACTGAGCCACCCCCAAAGATTATTTTTTCACTTTGCAAAGCATTCTTATAATGCACAAGTCGTTGATGACCGCGAAAAAGCCCCTGTGACATAGCTTTAATATCGCCAAACTCTTCACTTTTGCTATTACTGGCACTGCTGACTATATTACTTTTAGATGCTAATAGATGATGACTTGCCCAGCGTGCTGCATAAAGTAAAGCGTCATCACCGGTGTTATGCATCCCATAATAACCGACAATATATGCATTCGTTCGTTTAAACATATGAACCCCTGCTTTGAATTTGTTTGAATGTCATACCTAGCCAAAATAGGGCTGGCCAATATAAATAGGCTAGAATTTCTAAATTTTCGAAAAAGCTGTAACACAAAAATATGATTAAGAAACATAAAGCTGCACGTGCTTGAATATTTTTTTGGAAGTAAAACAAGAAATAAATCACACTTAGTCCCATAGGAATAGCCAAGGCAATCAGGCCAACAAGGCCTTTTACAAATAACAGTCCAAACCAACTATGGTGAGAACCAATAGGCATAAATTCTACAAGTTTAGAACCCGATTCGACCACACCATGCCCCCACACTGGCGCTTCACTTATCCAGCGTTGCACCGCCAAATTTTCTAACATCGAGCGTACTCTTGTTGATTCAGGACGAGACTCTCTAACTTGCTGGTATGAATCCATTACCCACTCAAAAAGCGGCTCACCCAAAACAAGTACAATAGGAATAAAAATACCTAATGTAAGCAGCACCCAAGGGTTTTGGAGTTGCTTGGCAAGCAAAAATACCGGCACTACTGCAATAAAAATAGCCAGTCCGGCTCGAGACTGTGACAATAGCACCATTACAATGCAGCCAAACACTCCCCAATTACGTAAAGTTTTGTCTTGTTCTTGTAAACAAAAAATTACCAGAATACAGCTTAAAAAACCTGCCGCTGGAGCCCACGGAGCGAAGAACTGCCAGCGTCCAGCTCCAGTTTCGGGATTTATTCCGTATAAGCTTACATTAAAGAAGACATCTCCAGCTCCACCTAGTATATGTAAAGGGGAAACGAATAGTTGGCCTGGTATTTGAAGACTGTATAAAAAATAGGTCAACAATCCAAAAATTGCGGTGTGTTTGCCGACAATGCACGCTGCTCGCACTAAACTCTCAGGCTTAATGCTAACCAATGACCCCAAAAGAGGAAACAACGCTATTAATGCCCAGCCCTTTGCCCAGCCCACTGTACTTTTTATGGTTTGGCCGGTGCCCAAAGACCATTGTGCATGCGCAATCCACAATGCAAGTAACATGGTGAACATGCCTATAATCCAAAGCCAAACCATAATAGGTAACGAACTAAACACATTTCTACCTTCTACAAAAGCCCGCAGCATTACGATACCTAATACCACCCAGCCCAGTGCCGATCCTGTAATGTATAATCCACCAATGGCATAAATTGGATAGGTGCTAATTAGGGCCGCGTAAATTAGTTTCGCTTCAGTAGTACTTTGACAATGCGCCTGCGATTGCATAA
>JBLHMY010000177.1:0-5303 GCA_047621065.1 Glaciecola sp.
CGACTGGGTTATCAATACAAACAACCGCTAAACCGTAAAATGGCAGGTTATGTAAAAATTCAATATAAGTATCTTTAAGCTTTTCAAAATCACCTTGGTAAGTTTCCATGTGATCTTCATCAATATTGGTGATCACGGAAACCATCGGTTGAAGATGTAAAAATGACGCGTCACTTTCATCAGCTTCAGCAATTAAGTAGCGACTGGTGCCTAAACGTGCATTGGTGCCAGCACTGTTCAGTAAACCACCAATCACAAATGTTGGGTCTAAATCACCTTCAGCAAAAATACTCGCGATCAAACTTGTTGTTGTTGTTTTTCCATGAGTACCCGCAATGGCAACGCCATGTCGAAAACGCATCAATTCGGCTAACATTTCAGCACGGCGTACCACTGGAATACGTAATTTTTGTGCGTTCAACAACTCTGGATTGTCAGCGTTAATTGCGGTTGAAACAACAATAACACTAGCGCCAATAATATTTTCTTTGCTATGGCCTATAGTAATCTTCGCACCTAAGGCTATAAGACGGGTAACTACTTGGTTTTCACCAATATCAGAACCGGTAATTTGATAACCTTCATTTAACAATACCTCAGCAATACCCCCCATACCTGCTCCGCCTATACCGACAAAGTGAATACACTTTACTCGTCGCATTTCAGGCGTTTTAATCGGTGCAGTGTTATTGGCAATTTTGTTTTTCATTCCATTACTCATTTGTGAACTAAATCCGCACAAGTATTCGCAACACAATGCGTTGCATCAGCGTGAGCAGCGTTATGTGCCGCTTTTACCATAGATTGCACGACACTGTCAGAAACAAATAAGCTGTTAAGCATTTGCGCTAAAGTTGTTCCGTTAAATTCTTTTTGTGGTAATAATTTTGCAGCACCACGAGAGACTAAATACATTGCATTTTTTGTTTGATGGTCGTCAACAGCGTGTGGGAGCGGCACAAATATAGCGGGTTTAGCCGCCATCGCTAATTCTGAAACTGTTAAGGCACCCGATCGGCAAACAACGACGTCAGCCCACTGATAAGCAGCAGCCATATCTTCAATAAATTCGGTTACTTTTACTTTGTCTGCTGACAAGCCAAATTTCTTATAACTTTCAAGTACAGCCGTTTGATTATCACGACCTGTTTGATGCCAAACATCAATATTTTGTAGCTGAATCTGCTTTAATGCCTGCGGCACTGTATCGTTTAAGATTTTAGCGCCAAGGCTACCGCCCACCACTAGCACTTTTTTACTACTACTAGGGTTTGTTGGAACAACCGGCGTTAAAGCGGTTATTTCTTTTCGTAACGGGTTACCAACCACTTGAAAACTAACATTATTTGCAAAAGCATTAGGGAATGCGCTTAACACTTTTGTTGCGATCTTCGCTAAGTAACGGTTTGTCATGCCAGCAACCGCATTTTGTTCATGTAGCACTAGAGGAATACGCATTAACCATGCAGCAAACCCCCCTGGTCCACTCGCATAACCGCCCATACCTAATACAACATCAGGCTTTATCTTACGTAATAGCCTAATTGACTGTAAAACCGACTGTAATAATTTCAAAGGTATTTTAACGCGCTCAAATAAACTTTTATTACGAATACCCGCAATATTAATAAAAGAAATGTCGAAGCCGTGTTGAGGAACAATAATTGCTTCCATACGTTTTTCAGTACCAAGCCAATGTATCGTCCAGCCTTGTGCCTTTAGCATTTCTGCAACGGCTATACCGGGGAAGATATGTCCACCCGTACCGCCAGCCATCACTAATAAAGTAGGTGATTTCTTGCTAGTTTTTTCTTCAAATCCAGTCATATTGGTCACCCTCCCTATCATATTCTGTCTTGGGCTTATCTGCTGCTTTATCGATCAAATTATTTTTCTTTATTTTTCTTTTTTTTAATTTCTTCTTAGTGGTTGCCTGAATACTTTGCAAGCGGATCTCATGATCAATTCTCATTAAGATAAACACCGCTATGGTCATGACTATCATCGAGCTACCACCGTAACTTAATAACGGCATGGTTAAACCTTTCGTGGGTACTGCACCAACACTAGCCCCAACATTAACCGCTGCTTGAAAGCTAACCCAAATGCCAATAGCGTAAGCAAAAAAACCTTCAAAATATTTTTCTTTTTGTAAAGCAATTCTGCCAAGTAATAGTGCTTTAATCACTAACAACATGATCAATAATAAGATCACGCTTATACCAACAAAACCAAATTCTTCTGCTACAACCGCCATTACAAAATCGGTATGTGCTTCAGGTAAATACTCTAGTTTTTGAATGCTATTACCTAAACCTTGCCCAAATATTTCACCACGGCCATACGCCATTAATGATTGTGTTAATTGATAACCACTACCAAAAGGGTCTTCCCACGGATCTAAAAAGCCAGTAACACGCGCCCAACGATAAGGAGAAAAATAAGCGAGCGCGGATAATAAACTAATGCCAACGCCAGATACACAAGCAAATTGCCAAAGTTTAGCGCCCGCTAAAAATAATAAGCCAAAAGTAGTCACAAACATTACAATAATGGTGCCTAAATCGGGTTGCATTAATAATAGTGCGCCGAGTACACCAAAGACAATTAGTGGTTTAGCGAACCCTTTCACGTTTTCCATAACTTCATCGCGACGACGAACTAAGTAAGCCGATAAATAGCAAAAGAAAAACAATTTTGCTGGCTCTGCCGCTTGCAGGGTGATCGGCCCAACAACAATCCAGCGTGTTGAACCATTAACCGTTCGACCAATCACTAAAACCACCATTAAAAGTAAAGTACCCACGAGCAACAAATGCCCACTGTGTTTTTGCCAAAGGTTCATTGGTATACTCATGGTAATAAAAGCAACTATAAGGCTTATACAGATATAGATAAAATGACGTTCTACAAAGTGGAATGGGTCATTAAACATTCGTTCTGCAACTGGCATTGATGAACTTGCCACCATGATTAAGCCAATCATATACAAACTGATCGCGAGTAATAAGTAGCTACGATCAAACGTCACGCTACTTTGGCTTTGCTCTATTGATAACCATTGTGGCAATTTTATATTATCGAGGCGTGATAAAATCGATGTAGTCATTAGTTCACCTCTCCCAATAATTGAGTTTTGTTCTGTAAAGCAATATTATTAACAGCGTTTACAAAAACATCGCCACGCTCAGCAAAGTTTTTAAACATATCAATGCTGGCACAAGCAGGAGAAAGTAACACGATGTCCCCAGATTTAGCGATATCACCTAACGTATTGACCGCTTCTTCAATACTGATGACTTGAGTATTTTTCGTTTGAGCTTGCTTTGCTAACAAAGCAAGCTTATTACCGTCTTTACCTAAGGTGAAAACGTGTTCTACATATTTCGCTATAACCGCTTGTAAAGGGGAAAAATCAGCACCTTTACCTTCACCACCAACAATCACATATAAGTTATTCGTTGCAGACATCATTGCAGCTAAGCCTTCTATTGCCGCCAATGTTGCCCCCACATTGGTTGCTTTAGAATCGTTGATCCATTGTACACTTTTATAAGTTGAAATAAGCTGACAGCGATGTTCTAAGCTTTTAAATTCAATAAGGTGTTCTACCATTTTGTTTATAGGCCAACCTGCACAGTGTCCCAAGGCTAATACGGCCAAACAGTTCAATGCATTGTGTAAACCTGCTATTGGCAGCTTATTCACGCCAACAAGCGCTGTTGAGCCAAACATACATTGTGTTTGCCCATCAATGATATCAAGTCCAAAGTGACCTTGCGTTGCGGGCCCACTTCCAAATGAAATAACATTTTGCACATTACCCTCAACATGAGTGCTTACATCGTCACGATTAATAACGGCTGTTTGACACTGCGGGTATATACCTTGTTTTATTGCTATATAATTTTCTAATGTTTTATGACGATCTAGGTGGTCATCACTGATATTTAATACTGTTCCTCCAATCGCTTGCATACTGCGTAATGTTTCTAATTGAAAACTAGAGAGTTCTAAAACTAAGCAGTCGAGTATTTTTTTTGATTGGTCAAGAACAGGGACACCAATGTTTCCACCTAATTCCACTTTTTTACCCAGTTTTTCTCCAATAAAAGCTAATAAGGAAACGACAGTAGATTTACCATTCGACCCCGTAACTGCGAGAATGGGCGTATTATTGTTTTGACAATAAAGCTCAACGTCACCTGCGACAAAACAGTTTTCATCTATCTGGTCTGCAATATCAGCAATAGAGGTATCAATACCTGGGCTGACCAATAGAATATCGGCTGAAGCGATAAGCACTTTGTCCCATCGACCTAAAATTAACGGTATTGATGGAAAGTCTTGTTTGAAAACATCAACATTCAACGCGTTTTTTCGACTATCATTTACCGTGCATGTTAGGCCATTTTCTTTTAAATAACGCACACAAGACAACCCTGTTAATCCTGCACCGAGGACAACAATTTTTTTGGCTGTTAACTGCGCTAATGTTAGCGGAGTTTGTGAGGTTTTTTCTGTCATTTTATACTTTTATACCTGTACTTTTTTCACTGAATTAATCAATAATTAACGAAGTTTTAATGTTGCTAAACCAATGAGCACTAACACCAATGAAATGATCCAAAAGCGAACAATAACTCTAGGCTCAGGCCAACCTTTTAATTCGTAATGGTGGTGGATCGGTGCCATACGAAAAATACGTTGGCCACGTAATTTGTATGATCCAACCTGTAAAATAACCGACACCGTTTCCATCACAAAAACACCGCCCATAATAAACAAGACTAATTCTTGACGAACTAAGACAGCGATAACACCTAAGGCAGCGCCCAATGCTAAAGAGCCAACGTCGCCCATAAACACCTGTGCTGGATAAGTGTTGAACCAAAGAAAACCTAAACCTGCACCAACAATAGCGGTACAAACAACAACGAGTTCACTCGCCATAGCTATATGAGGTATATGTAAATATTCAGAGAAATTTGCATGCCCTGTCATGTAAGCAAAAATCGCAAATGCGCCGGCAACCATTATTGTTGGCACTATCGCTAAACCATCTAAACCGTCGGTTAAATTCACCGCATTACTTGTGCCTACAATAACAAAATAGGTCATCCCCACATAGAAAATACCCAGTTGAGGTAATACATCTTTGACGAACGGAATAAGCAAACTCGTTTCTTCTGGACTTTGCGCAAGAGAATATAAAAACAATGCGGTCGCTAAACCCGCGACAGTTTGCCAAAAATATTTCCAGCGAGCGATTAAGCCATTGGCGTCTTTTCGAATAACTTTTC
>JBLHMY010000178.1:0-5296 GCA_047621065.1 Glaciecola sp.
GGGGACGGCAATGAGCACATAACCTAAACAATCTAAGTATAGATAATTAAGGTTGAAAGACTATATTTCGCTCTAAGGGGACTAAATCCGCGAATATAGCTACGTCGCCTAACTGCCCATTTGAGACCGTCACTAATACAAGGGCGAACAGGTAATTTGTTTATAAAACATCTCTAAAAAGTACTCGGCTTTCGAGTAGCGTACTTTATTAAAAAGCCGATTCTGGGAAAAGCTAGTGATATCATTACATTAAGGTTTTGTCCTTAGTAGCGTACTTTATTTAACAACAACACTAATCACATTTGCTAGCCTGATGACCTTTATCAGCTCTCTTTATTGCTTCTTATAGTTCATAAAGTCGCGGAAAATATAGAGTCAATACAATAAATCAAAAACTTTAAAGACCAGCTAGGTTGATTCATCTATGATAATAGCAATTCAATTACACTATTTTAATTTAGGTTGTCCATGACTTTACCGTTCTCACTGTTAGATCTTGCTCCGATTGCCGAGGGTGCTAGTCTTGCCGATGCGCTTGAAAATTCACGCCAACTAGCGGTGCAAGCGGAAAAGAGTGGCTATCGTCGAATCTGGCTAGCTGAACACCATGGAATGCGTGGGGTAGCGAGTTCGGCGACAGCTGTTGTGCTCGGACACATTGCGGCGGCCACAACGAGTATTAGAATTGGTTCAGGAGGGGTGATGTTACCAAATCATTCACCATTAGTGATAGCAGAACAATTTGGTACGTTAGCAACCTTATTCCCGAATAGAGTTGACTTGGGGTTAGGCCGTGCTCCTGGAACAGACATGGAGACTGCCCATGCGTTGAGGCGCAACCTCAACTCTGATGTGGATAGCTACCCTGAAGATATTCGAGAATTACAGCATTATTTAGCCGCACCGCAAGAGGGACAAAGAGTCGTCGCTATTCCAGGCGCTAATACGCATATTCCACTGTGGTTACTTGGTTCCAGTTTATACAGTGCGCAACTTGCTGCTAAGTTCGGTTTGCCTTATTCATTTGCTTCTCATTTCGCGCCCGATCAATTATTTGACGCGATCAACATCTATAGGTCAACTTTTCAAGCATCAGCTCAATGCGAAAAATCGTATGTTATGGCAGGTATGATGGCAGTAGTCGCCGACACTGACGAAGAGGCCAAGTATTTGTTCACCTCTGTACAACAGCAATTTATGAACATGCGCCGGGGAGTTAATCGTCCTTTCGCCAGACCCGTAGATGATTTATCGCAAATTTGTACTGATGCTGACCAAGCCATGTTGTCGCATATATTGCGCTATGCCTTGGTTGGTTCGCCGCAGACAGTAGCGGACAAACTAAACCAGTTTATCGAGACCACCGAGGTAGATGAGTTAATTGTATCAATGCCTATACATGATATTAAGGCACGTTTAAAAAGTGCTGAAATGTTAGTGCAAACAGGATTAATGAATAGATAAACGGGGAATTTTTGTTGTTGGCGCATCACTTAAATAGAACCGCTTTGCAAACTATGTTATTAATGTAGCTGGATTAACCCCGAGCCCTCAAACCTAACTCCTAATGATAAGGTTTGTTGGCCGCGATGCAGATGTTTACATCAACAGTTATCGCCAGGGTTGCAAGAGAAATCTCGCTGCCTCCCCTAAGTAGTACATAATTTTGTGTAGCTACTTCATTTTGGAAAGGTGTTAGTGATATGTTAGAAGATAAATTTGGGCGTCGCTTCCACTACTTGCGGCTGTCTATAACAGATGTATGCAATTTTAGTTGTGAATATTGCCTGCCAAATGGTTACCAATGCGATACTCCGAGAGACTTTCTGAAGCTTGACGAGATCCGTAAAATAGCTAAGGCTTTTGCAAATCTCGGAACTAGCAAAATCCGTATCACCGGTGGTGAGCCTTCGTTGCGTAAAGATCTGCCGCAAATAATCGAGGCTTGTGCCAGCACGCCAGGAATTGAGCAAGTTGCGATTACTTGTAACGGTTACAAGCTACCAGAGCAAATTAAGAGTTGGGTCGATGCAGGCTTAACGTCACTAAACGTCAGTATTGATAGTTTGGATCCACGCATGTTTGCGGCTATTACTGGGCATGACAAGTTAAAAACCATTATGCAGGGTATTGATATAGCACTTGAGTTAGGTATCAAGGTTAAAGTCAACGCTGTATTAATGCGCCATTTTAACCGCAACGAACTCGATAGCTTTTTGAACTGGATAAAAGATACGCCGGTTACATTGCGCTTTATAGAACTGATGCAGACGGGAGATAATAAGCTCTTTTTTGACCAAAACCACACATCAGGCTTACCGATAAAAGAACGTTTACTTGATAATGGGTGGCAGCAAATTACCCAGGACAAAGCCGCAGGCCCAGCACAAGAATTTACCCACAGTGACTACAAAGGAAATATTGGGCTTATCATGCCCTATAGCAAAGACTTTTGTGCTACTTGTAATCGATTGCGTATTTCAGCTGTGGGGAAACTGCACCTTTGCCTGTTCAGTGAACACGGACTAGATGTTAGGCAGTTTTTACTGGATAACACTGAACAGCGTTTACAGGAAGAATTGGTTAGTTTATTAGCCGATAAGAAATCCACTCACTTCTTACATGATGGCTACACCGGTGCTACCAAACACTTAGCTATGCTTGGTGGATAAAAATATCTTTACCCCGGTTATCTAGGTCTACCGGGGTTCTCCTAAGCTCTACCTGCATCCGCTAACCCTTTCCTAGGTTCCAGTTCATACTTTTTTATCGAACCAAAGTTATACTTAAAGATAACTTCGGTAGCTGCCATCATGTTCAAAGTATTACTATCGCTGCTTAACGCGATGCTTATTTACCAATCGACTGCTAGACGGTCAATATTCTTATAGTGAGTGAAAAAGGGGACTATCTATAAATAGTAATCAGCCAAGTCAATACCAATATGGCTAATACGTTCTACATTATTATGGGCGTGTAGGGTTTTAAAATATGCAAATTTTTGAAGAGATTATGGTATATAAGCAATTCTTTTCATATTTGTATATGTACACTCCGATGCTATAGTCGCAACATTGTAAATGGCTTGTAAATTAATTGTAAAGTGCCAAGGTGGGATTCAAAGATTATGTATATGATATTTAGTTCATATATTACGCCGCTTATAAAAACGAATAAATGATATTATTGTATTCCGATAAGTGCGTATTTTCTTTGTTTATTGTCCTTACTATCACTCAAAATTAGTGAATGCCTGCTACTTTGAAACAGGAGAAAAAAACTCTTGGTGCATATTTTATGTATCACTTGTGGTGTATAAAATATGACTAAAAAAAGCAAAAATAAAACGTTTAGCATGGACGAATTGAAGGTAAATAAGTCTCTATTAATTTATAGTAAAAAGGTTAAAGCACATGTCTAATAAAACAGGCGGATTTTTTTCTTTTCTGATGAAAGAAAGAATCATTGCCAAAGCGGGATTTAATCGCTGGCTAGTCCCTCCAGCATCTATTGCAATCCATTTATGCATCGGCTCAGTTTATGCTTGGAGTATTTTTAATCCAGCGTTAATTAAAGAGTTAGGTGTAGTCACAGGTTCTGCCGGTGATTGGACATTAAGTAGTGTTGTTTGGATTTTTTCTGTCGCAATCGTATTTCTTGGCTTATCTGCAGCAGTTGCTGGTAAATGGCTAGAAGCGGTAGGCCCTCGTTGTGTCGGTGTTACTGCAGCTTTCCTTTGGGGTGGAGGTTTTATTATTGGTAGCATAGGTATTGCTACTCATCAATTGTGGCTGGTATATCTAGGTTACGGCGCTCTTGGTGGTTGTGGCTTGGGTTTAGGATATGTCTCTCCAGTCTCGACTTTACTGCGCTGGTTCCCTGATAAACGTGGTATGGCCACGGGTATGGCAATTATGGGTTTTGGTGGTGGTGCTATGATCGGCGCGCCTTTAATTGCTTTCTTATTAAAACTGCATGCTGTCGCTCCCACTTATTTAGGAGCCGAAGGTTCGGTTAAATTGATAACTGAAGCAGGTAAACGTTTTGTTGAAACTACCTCGGGTACTATAGAAGTTGTGGTTGCGACCGCAAGTGAAGCTGCAAAAATGGCGTTTCCTGGCGATGCTGGTGTATACGTAGTGGGCAGTGGTAACACTGGTGCTGCAGGTACTTTCTTAACTTTGGGTATCGTTTACTTTATCGTCATGATCATCGCGTCTTTTTCATACCGTGTTCCTGCTGAAGGCTGGAAACCGGAAGGTTGGACGCCACCAGCTAAAGATGAATCAGCTAAGAGCATGATTAGTCATAACCATGTTCACATTGACCAAGCTATTAAAACACCTCAGTTTTGGAAATTATGGATTGTACTTTGCTTCAACGTTACTGCCGGTATCGGGGTAATTGGGGTTGCCAAAACTATGATGGTTGACATATTTGGTTCAACTTTACCGACTGTCGCGACGGCCACTTTTGCCGGCACGTATGTATTAATGATTTCAGTATTTAACATGTGTGGACGATTCTTTTGGGCGTCTATTTCAGATTTCATTGGTAGAAAAAATACCTATCACTGGTTCTTTGCGCTAGGCACCCTTCTATACTTGTCAATCCCCTATGCGGCTTCACAGGTGAGCGCTGATCCTTCGGTTACTTGGTTAATCATGTTTTATGCTGCGACCATGATAATTTTCACTATGTACGGCGGTGGTTTTGCGACTATCCCAGCATATTTAGCTGATATTTTTGGAACGCTACATGTTGGTGGAATACACGGTCGTTTATTAACAGCGTGGGCTACTGCTGGCGTATTAGGCCCATTTGCCATCACGTATCTAAGAAACATGTCATTAAATGATGCCATTACCGACTTAGTTGCAAAAATAGATCCTGCTGTATTTCAGGCTAAATTTGGTTCAGCGGTAAGTCAGCTAAATGAATTGGTTGCGGCTAAAACCGTAACAGTAAGTAAGTTGATGGAGCTCGTGCCGGCTGGCACAGTTGATCCAACGCCAAGCCTATACAATACGACTATGTATGTTATGGCGGCATTATTGGTCATTGCTTTCTTTGCTAACTTAACGGTTCGTCCAGTTGATGCAAAACATCATGTAGAAAATACGCATCCATAAATAAAGCCCATTAATGGGCTGAATGATGTAAAAAATAAAAACTGCTTTAATGTATTTTAAAGCAGTTTTTTTTTAACTATTGTGATGCTGAAGTGACAGATAAAAAACACGCTTACTTACTAGATGGTCGTTGGAATTATTACGCAGAACAGTGGGCAACAGAT
>JBLHMY010000179.1:0-5237 GCA_047621065.1 Glaciecola sp.
CTGAGCATATTCAACCTGCCATCGAAGAAGCCATTGAGGCCTGTAAAACTAAAATTACTGAGGTGCTGAACTCAGGCAATTATAGTTGGGATGACCTAGTGGCGCCCATTGAAGAAATAGACGACGAACTGAGCCGTAAATGGTCTCCGGTTTCTCACATGAACTCTGTAGTTAGCAATGATGAATTGCGCGAAGCACATGATGCGTGTTTGCCTGCCTTGTCTGAATATGGCACTTGGGTTGGTCAAAACACCGAACTTTATGACGCCTATTCCAAAATTAAAGCGAGTGCTGAATTTTCTGACTTGTCAGAAGCACAACAAAAGGTGATTACCCAAGCTATTCGCGACTTCAAATTGTCAGGTGTAGCTTTAGATGAAGTCAAAAAATCCCGCTATGCCGAGGTGAAAAGTCGCTTGTCTGATTTAGGCTCGACCTTTAGTAATAATGTGATGGACGCCACTTTAGGTTGGCAAAAACATATAACTAACCAAGCTGAATTATCTGGCTTACCAGAATCTGCTCTAGGTGCAGCCAAACAATTAGCCGAAAGCAAAGAGCTAGAAGGTTGGTTGTTTACCTTGGACATCCCAAGCTATTTACCAATTATGACCCACGCCAATAGTAGTGAGTTACGTGAAGAAATGTATCGTGCTTATACGTCCCGAGCATCTGATCAAGGACCCAATGCTGGTAAATGGGACAACACCGAGATCATCAACGAAACCTTAAGTTTACGTCAAGAGTTAGCACAACTATTAGGCTTTAAACATTTCGCAGATTATTCACTTGCCAGTAAAATGGCTAATTCTGGTGAACAAGTAAATGGTTTCTTACAAGATTTAGCCAAGCGATCCAAACCCCAGGCGCAACAAGATATCGATACACTGACAGCTTATGCCAACGAACACTATCAAGCAGCTAAATTACAGGCTTGGGACTTTGCTTATTACAGCGAAAAACTGAAAGAACAAACCTATAAAATCTCTGATGAACAATTACGCCCTTATTTTCCCGAAAACAAGGTTGTAAAAGGTTTGTTTGAAGTGGTGTCCCGTTTATACAACTTGACAATTACTGCCCATAACGATGTTGAAACTTGGCACAAAGATGTGCGTTTTTATGATATTCATGACCAAACAGGCGAGCTTCGTGGCAGTTTCTATTTAGATTTATTTGCTCGTGAGAAAAAACGCGGCGGTGCTTGGATGGACGAATGCCAAGTACGCAGACAAAAAATAGATGGCAGTCAGCAATATCCAGTGGCTTATCTAACCTGTAATTTTAATGGTCCAGTCGGCGACAGTCCTGCATTATTTACTCACGATGAAGTAGTCACGTTATTCCATGAATTTGGCCATGGTCTACACCATATGTTAACCAAAATAAATGTAGGTGGTGTATCAGGCATCAACGGCGTTGCTTGGGATGCCGTAGAATTACCCAGTCAATTTTTAGAAAATTGGTGCTGGCAACCTGAAGCCTTGAACTTTATTTCTGGGCACTTCGAAACAGGCAACGCACTACCTCAAACTTTGTTGGACAACATGTTAGCTGCGCGAAACTTTCAATCAGCCATGCAAATGCTTAGGCAGTTAGAATTCAGTCTGTTTGATTTTAGCCTGCACGAGAATTTTGTTGCAGGAAAAACTAATGTTCAACAATTTTTAAACCAAGTGCGCAAGGAAGTGGCTGTGCTTATCCCACCTAGTTTTAATCGTTTTCAAAATAGCTTCGGGCATATTTTTGCAGGTGGATACGCAGCCGGCTATTACAGTTATAAATGGGCTGAAGTGCTATCATCTGATGCATTTAGTCGGTTTGAAGAAGAAGGTATTTTTAATCAACAAACAGGCAGTGACTTCTTAACTAACATTTTAGAGATGGGTGGAAGTAAGGAGCCCATGGAAATGTTTGTGGCTTTCAGAGGGCGCGAACCAAAAGTAGATGCATTATTGCGCCATTCAGGAATTGCAGCTTAATTTACCCGTTGCTATTGAATCTGTCACGGCATTGTTTTTTGATCCCTCAACCCAATTTTGCATTACCTAGATGCTCATTGGGTTTGGTATTCAGCGGCTTTGCTGCGACTTGAATTATTAGAGTAAATAGATATGCACAACCTAGAAAAGTTTAATGCCATTTATCAGCGTGCTTGTGAGCGCAAAGGCGGCCCACAAGCATTGGCTGTGGGCTTAAACAAACCCCTGTCAAACTTAGCACTTAGCAAAGTTGGAGATGACAGATTTTTAGCTGAGTTTAGTAAAAAGGTTTTTCAATCTGGCTTTGTGTGGCGAGTAGTGAGAAATAAATGGCCAGATTTTGAACGTGTGTTTTTTGATTTTAATATTCAAAAAATATTATTAATACCTGACGAAATGCTCGAACAAAAAGCAACCGATCCTAGCATAATCCGAAATTATACTAAGGTTAGAACGATCCGTGACAACGCCGTAATGATTGAATCTGCAGCGCGCGAGTATGGTAGTTTTGCACAATTTATCGCCGATTGGCCAAACGAAGATATTATAGGTTTATGGGCTTATTTGAAAAAGCATGGTGCACGACTCGGTGGTAACACTGGCCCTTATAGTCTTCGTACTATAGGCAAGGATACCTTTTTACTTAGTCGTGATGTGGTTGGTTATTTTACTCAGCGCAATATTATTTCTGGCTCACATCAGTCAAAACGAAGCCTCACTGCCATTCAACAAAGCTTTAATGAACTGCAACAACAAAGTGGTCGCTCATTACAAGAATTGAGTTTGATTATCTCTAAAAGTGTCGGTGACAATTATCAATAACCAGCGACATATACCCAAACCATTGGAGTGGGTGTTAAACGCCAAAAGAGCTTAATACCATGAGATTAGACTTCTTAGATTCTAATTAGAAGTGCAACGTCGGTTACCGATTGGGGTGAGTGAGAGTAGCCTATAAGGTTGTAGCTCCAAGGGAGACAGATTAATAGGTAAAAATTTAAGGCGATATTGGTAGACAAAACCACTGTAAATCGATTAGCATTTAAAAATTCATTTTCCTACGGTATATCTGACTGATGAGTAGACGTACAAAAATTAGTGGTCTGTTACTTCGAGAGCTTAGAAAAGAAGCAGAACTCACTCAGGCCGACTTAGCTACACGCATCGGCATTAGCCGTGAAACAGTGTCTGCAATAGAAAATGATAAACGTGAAACCATTGAAGCCATAGGCGCTGAAGTGATTTCTAAGTGGCATATGATTTGTGCCCAACGGGCATCCGCCGCCACCCGTCATAAATTCTTTGAACACGTGATGAAATACTTTGGTTTCTCAGATCAACATGTAATCAATATGGCTAAAGACATCAACAAGCCTGACGATGAGGGCTAACCGCTATCTTTAAAGTATTTGGAGCCCTGCCTTTTAATGCCCAATATTATTTTCATCGCGCGCTTTTTTATCTCACGACTCCTCTTTTTACCGTTTTACTTTATTGGTTTGGTGATAACCCAGAACACTTTAATCTGATTTATATAGCAGCCCTTGGGCTAAGCTGTATTTTTTGTTGGTCAGACAAAGATACCTTAGGAGCATTGTTAATATTACTTGGCCTTTGGTGCGTAACATATTTACTGTATTCGCTTCCAAGAAGCACGACAGTAATGGTTTTAGTTTATGCATTCTGTATCGCTATTTCCATTTACCGTGTAAAACAAACTTCCACAAAAGTCACACTTGCCATTACCCTTTTCAGCATTTGCGCTGAAATTCTTTGGTGGAATACTTCTTATGTTAACAAACCTCATATTTACTATTTTATTGGGCTTTTGACACTGATGGACCTTGCGAGAGAATTATTGTTTAAAAGGGTACTTATTATGTCTCAATATTTTGGGTACCAATCAGGTAAAATTGCTTTAGATTGGCAACTTAAAGGTATTATTTTGGCGGGCTATGTGATGATTGTACTAATGCTGTTAGAGTATTTTATAAGACATTTAGCAGACCTAAAAGATATTACTTTCATTTATTATAACTACACATTAGTAGCTAATTTATTATCTGGAATTACGCTAACGACAATCTATATGCACTATTTTTACAATCAATCAAAGAAACACCTTCTAGCTTAATTAATTTCTAACTAAAATTTTTACGTCAGAAACGTATGGCATAATGCCATTTAATGCAGAGCTAATTTTGCATTAAATCCAACTATCCGGAGCGTTTATTGTGAAAAAAATTAAATTTCTAATCTTGACTCTTGTTGTTTCTTTTTCTTTAGCATCTTCACCGGCTTCAGCTTTTCCAGGAATGAAAGTACCACCTCAGGCGGAAGAACAGATCGTTCTAGCTAATTGATCTTACCTAAGTCCTTCGGGGAAGGACCCCCGTCGTACTTAGCCTTTCTGTTCGAACTGTTTGTACTCGTTCAAATAATTTCTGACAAACCACCTTTCAAACAATGAGGAAAAATATTCCATCAATCTTATCTGTTGGCGTGGGCTTTTATTCGGTAAACTAAATACATATGACAATCAAGGATTTTTCATGAGCGGCCCTGACACAAATGATACCCCTGCATCTACCCAAGCATCAGAACACACCACACACTTTGGTTTTAAACAGGTAGATACCAGCCAAAAAGTGAATATGGTTAAGGAAGTATTTCAGTCGGTGGCTGCCAAATACGACATTATGAACGACTTAATGTCTTTGGGCGTGCATCGTTTGTGGAAACGATACACCATTGATTGTAGTGGTGTGCGTGCTGGTCACAAGGTATTAGATTTAGCCGGTGGCACCGGGGATTTAACGGCTAAGTTCTCGCGTATCGTCGGTGATACGGGCCAAGTAGTATTGGCTGATATCAATGATGCCATGCTTAAAGTAGGCCGCGATAAACTTCGAGATAAAGGCATAGTCGGTAATGTAGAGTATGTGCAAGCGAATGCTGAAGCATTGCCCTTCCCAGATAACAGCTTTGACATTATCACTATTGCTTTCGGACTCAGAAATGTCACGGATAAGGACAAAGCCTTGGCGTCAATGTATCGCGTATTAAAACCTGGCGGACGTTTATTAATTTTAGAGTTTTCTAAACCCACTAACGAGATGTTAAATAAGGCTTACGATATGTACTCATTTCATTTGTTACCTAAAATTGGGCAGCTTGTAGCCAATGACGCAGACAGCTACCAATATTTAGCCGAATCTATTCGAATGCATCCAGAGCAAGAAGTGCTCAAAGCAA
>JBLHMY010000180.1:0-5197 GCA_047621065.1 Glaciecola sp.
TTAATAAGATTATCACGAAGATCTGCAAAACCTGTCGTTTGAGATATAAAGCAATCTAAGCTAAATAGATATCTACTAACAATGCCATGGCTAGGTATCTGGCTAAGGTCTTTGTATAGTTCGCTGTTGCTAGGCAGCAGCGAGTAGCAGTTTGAGTTTGAACTAAAAAGTATGAGGGTTTTTAGGTGTGTAAGTAACAGACTTATAATCGGCGTTGCAATTCAATTTTGGCGTTATTCAAATCATCTTTGATTAATTCAAAAACTTTTATTACTCTAGGATCATCTTTAATAGAAGCTAAAATAGGATCATATTCTGACCAATGTTCCCGCCAGCCATTACGGTATGCAAGCATTAACTCATTTACCGCCCTCTCATTGTTATTTTCCAATACGGCTACGCGCGCATTTAAATAGTGCAGTGCATCGCTTACCCCCTCACTTGCGAGCATATTTTCGTGCAAATCTTTACAGCCTGCCAGTAGACGATTAAATTCTTCCACATTATTGTTTAACTTATATGCAAATGCTATCTCCATGGCTGGATTGCATAATGGTGGATAAAATAACTCTTCTTCAGCAAACAGGCCTTTTGCATTTATTAACACATCTTTGCCTTTTGCTATATCCCCGTATAAATATTGATACCAAGCCGCTTCGTACATTATCCATTTGTCGTTAGGGTTGGCTTTTAGTTTGAACGCCATAAGCTCATGCACTTGTTCAAATTTACCCTCGGCAATTAGCAGATTTACTTCCCATTCATCAGATTGAATGTATCGCTTTGCTATATCTGCAGCTTGGATTTGAAACAATACATTAATTAAGCTGATACGATATTGTTCGCTTTTAGGTGACTTCTCAACTGCAGTTTTCCATTGCAGTGCAGACTCTACTAAATCGCCTTGTGAAAACGCTATTTCAGCTAGACCTCTGTTTGACATTGGTGAATTTGGATAAAGTGACAAAATATCGTCATAAATAGTTTTTGCTTTTTTCAGGTTTCCCGCAATGTATAGAGTGCGCGCATAGCCAAGCATAACAGGCGGGTATGCAGGATCTAGTTTATAGGCTGTTTCGAAACTATCATTTGCTAGAGCATTTTTTTGCATTGTTTCTAATGATGAACCCTTCCATAAATACGCTGTCGAGTAGCTAGGATTGAGTGCTATCGCTTTTTCGTATAAGACCAGCGCTTTTTCATGCTCAAATTCATGCGCAAACACCAAGCCCATTGTTGCTTGCGCTTCGGGTAAATTTGGTGTTCTTGCTAGTGCTTTTTCTAGGTTTCGCTTCGCTAATGTTAACGCAACTTCAACATCGAGCACGCCAAAACCTTGCGGATTATTTGCTAGCAATATGTAACTTTGCGCCAAGCCTACTTGTGCATTCGAATATTCTGGGTCTATCCCCAAGCTCTGCTCAAATAGCTTGCGCGCCAATTGAATACTTTCTGTAGTGCGTATCCTCAAATTTTCTTGCGCTTGTAAGTACAATACAAAGGCATCGGAGCTAGCGGTTTTAGAGGCAATATTTACTTCCCCTTGAGACAAGTAATTATCGAATAACAAATTAACAATGCTGCGACTAATCTCTTCTTCAACGGCGAAGATATCGACAATTTTTCTAGAAAAAGATTTAGACCAAAGTACTTCCCCGTTTGCGCCATTTAAAAGCTTCACCGTAATTTTTACCAAATCACCAGTTTGCCTAATAGTCCCGGTTAGAAGATTCGATACCCCTAGGCTTTTAGCAATGGCTGCCGGATCACTAAATTTTTTAGCAAAGGCAGCAGATGAAATTGAAGATGCCACCGTTAACTCGGAAAAAGTACCCAATTGTTTAGTAATTTCTTCGGGTACACCTTGTGCCAAATAGCGCTGATCTGAATTTGGACTAGTATCCTCAAAGGGCAATATTGCGATACTTTGCTGCTTAGTCACAGCCATTAGCCTAGACCCATTTTCACCAAGATTGATAAGTGCGTGCTGGTAACCATAAAACCCAAGGGTAGTTGATAATAAGAGGGTAACTACAAACCCAATCCAATACTTTTTGCCAACGCCGGTGGCTTCCACATTTTCAGTAACAGGTGTAAGTGTTATGCCGTCTAAGCTAACATCAAAAAACCATGAGATGAATATAATGACAGGGAAAAAAGCTAGAAATAGCACCGACGCTAAGGTTAGTATCCAGTCTGGTAGCCCTAGCGCCTGGGGAATAATGCTCAAAACCTGCACAACCACCCACCCAATAACCGCATATGAGGCTAAAATAGGAAAAACATTCCGTCGTTGTAGTTCGTGTAAAAAGTCTTTGACCATTATCTTAATGTTCTTTTCATAACTGTATGTTAAACATACGTGTTTTTGGTGTTCTGTGCAATGCAATAACGAGCGCTAGAAAAATGCTTGGCATTAGCCGCCAACAATATTCTATCCATTTAGGCATGCTTTTGTAGACTAACTATTGCTTTGTCGGGTGAATATACAGCCTGTATTAGTCTTCACTTGCGCCCTAGGGATTACAAAAATTACAATAAAATACGCTTCCGGTTGTAGGCGCATTGGTATCTTTTTCATGACATCCGCAGTGGCTACATGTAGGCTGTTGCGGGAGTATTTGATTGGTCGGCAAAGTACATACTTCACAAGGTAAATATTTGATCTTAGCGTGCTCGGGTGAGTAATCCACTTTGTTGCATTGCGGGCAAAAAGAACTCAGTCGTTGCACTAAATTTTGTGCCGCTTTAATGATTACTGCTTGGCGCTGTGGGCAATTCATGGCTCTAAAGTCGGGTTCAAGGTAAACAGGAAAGGTTAAGGCTTGCGCAGTAAGATAGGCAACGCTGAGTCCTTTTTCCCAGCCGTTGTTGGTTTTTAACATCCAATATTGATCATGTTCAAACGTGCTTAACTTTTCGACTAATTCATTTTTGTGCTTTGCATCAATAGGCCCCAGCTTTATTGCTTGTTGTACTCTAGCCACAATTTCAATGTTGTTTTGCGTGTCTACAAAAGCCAAAAATTCTTCATCTAACAAGCCAATTCCAAACATGCTATTGATACTGCCCTCGCTGCCTATGCCCTGTGAGCAATGGGTTAGTTCGCAAGATAAATATGCTTTTTTCAAGGCCGTTTGCGCTGCTGACAATGTTCGTTGAGTGACGTGATCAAAGCTACCTAGGGTATCGGTATCAAAGTTATTGGTGTGTTGAATTACATTATTAAAGGCCTTAGCAAAAACAGGCGCCAGCAACCTTTCTTTGCCGTGCTTGGTTAAAAACGCGATTTTATCGTTTGCGGCATGAGGGCTTTTAGTCATATAAAAAAGTCACTATGGGCTATATATTGAATGAGAAAAGTGTCGACATTGGCTGCAAGAAACACTCAAGATTTCAGATTTCTTGCTAAAACTTATTTAGTCAACTTAAGCAAAATATCTTGTACATTTTGCTCATGCTTACTTTGCCATTGCGCCAGCGTTTGTTTAGCGTCAGTGTCGCGTCGGTTAATGGCGGTGGCCAAAGACTCTCGTGCCTGAGACTTTGGAATAATGGCTACACCGTCGTTATCGGCCACAACAATGTCGCCAGTATATACCTTAACACCGCCGCACAGCACAGGTTTATTAAGCGGCAAATAAACTTTTTTCGCGCCGGGTTTTGGGCAGGTTCCAAGACCATGAACTGGAAATTTAATGTCAGCTACCTCATCAATATCACGAATAACACCATCAATCACGAAACCAGTAATACCACGCGCTTTTGCAATAGCACATACATTACCGCCGCTTACAGCATACTGATCATTGGCTTGTACTACTAAAATATCGCCAGGTTCGGCGGCGTAAATCGCAGCGTGGACCATAAGGTTATCTCCGTGTCCACAGTGAACTGTAAAGGCTCTTCCAGCAATACGTGGCATGTTTGGCCAAAGTGGATGAATTGAATAATTCATAAATTGATGACGGGGCAGCGCATCAGCTAAATCGCACGATGACACTTGGGCAAAATCTTGATAAGTTGAGTGAGTCATACCGAAATATCTTAAATTTTTAGAGTGAGTATTAATCTATCATATGGCTGTTTAAAATTATTCTAAACTTTGTTTTTTTAAGCTGTAATATTTTAACGCTAATTCACACCAACGTTGCTACCTGCTAACACCGTTAGGTAAGGTCACAAAAATAGAGTGGCGCACCTCATTGTTAAGCGCCTTGCTACAATGCCCTTGACCTTGGGTATCTTCAAGTAAGAGTACGTCGCCTGCACCATAAATGCGCTGCTCACCATTTGAAACGGTAAATTCTGCACTACCTTTAATGATGAATAATAGCTGGCGTGTTGGTGCTGGATGCCACTTGAAATCGTAGTCGGCGGGAGTTTCTCTAAAAATCACGGAGCCGGCTGCAAATTTTTCTGACAACAAGCCAATAGGGCCACCATCGGCTAATTCAACTTCTACTTCGTCAAACGCGCTTAGCCCTTGCTCGTCATTATAGATTCTGGGTATTAACATACATTGCATTCCTATCTTATCATGGGGTCAGGCTTGTTGAAGCAGTCTACTTCAACGAGCCTGACCCTATGGTTGCTGTGAAATTTTCAATAAAGTTTGTTAACACTTGCAAACTAGATGCTACGTCTGGTGTATTAATTGCCTCGCCTGGGTGGTGGCTAATGCCTTTTTCGCAGCGTGTGAAAAGCATGCCTACTGGGCATATTTCGGCCATAGCCATGGCGTCGTGGCCGGCCCCAGAGAGTAGTTTTAAAGGCCTTATATTTGCTGATTGTGTAGCTTTAATTAGTGCGCTTATTAATGTGTTATTGCAAATTACAGCGGGCGCGCTATGGTTAATTTCAGTACTCAGGCTTAGTTGACGTTTTGTGGCAATATCATGAAACGTTTTCAATATTTTGTCTAACGCAAGATCCCTTAAATCATCATCGTCACTTCTTATGTCTAAGCTAAAATACGATTTACCCGAGATGACATTAACCGCATTCGGCTTATTCTCAATTTTTCCAACTGTGGCGGCTACGCCCATTTCAGTGGCAATGTTTTCTACAGCGAGTATCATCTCGCTTGCGCCTACTAGTGCGTCTTGGCGCATATTCATGGGTACAGTACCCGAATGCCCTGCCATACCAATAATATTAACAGCCAAACGTTTAGCGCCTGCAATACCGGTAACAA
>JBLHMY010000181.1:0-5174 GCA_047621065.1 Glaciecola sp.
ATTAATTGACTGCCTGATTGTTCAAAGTCCATTTCAAAGGCTTTGTCTACCGTAAGGAAGGTAGGTGTATCTTGGAATAACGTTTGAGGTGATGTATCAATCTGTGCTTGGCATACTTGCGGATAGGCTATAATAGCCGCCATAACGACTAATGTCCAAGTTCTTAGCGACATTTTGAATTGTTGAAAAAACTTCATAAAATTTTATAACCTCTTATCCAGTTGTGTGCAGTATGTATTGTTATGGTCATTGCATGCAACAAGACCCGCTGTAACCTTGTCTTCTTTCGTATACGTTTGACTATTTTTGAATTATTTTGCAAACCTAATTTACGTTACTTTATATTTTTTTGAGGTTACGAATAAAATTCTATGCACTATACAAGAACCTGTATACGGTCTCAAAGGTCATAAAGATGAGTAAAAATATGTAGGCATGGTCTTACTTGTAGCCACCCTTGAAATAATGTTGAGAGCCCAAACATAGCTGTACTAGATAAAGTTTATTAACAAACACTTAAGATATCGGGAGACGGCATGTTTGGTCGCTTATTTATACTTTTCGCAATACTGCCTATTCTTGAAATCATGCTGCTGATCAACGTGAGCGATAATATCGGTGGTTGGAATACGTTTGCAATCGTGCTGATCACTGCATTTTTTGGTGCTTACTTTGTACGCAGGGAGGGTGCAAATACCTTGCGAAATGTACAATTAAAGATGGCGCAAGGACAAATGCCGGGTAAGGAATTAAGCGAAGGCTTGTTGTTGCTGGTCGCTGGCGTGTTGTTGGTCACGCCGGGTTTTATTACCGATGTGGCCGGCCTATTGTTTACTATCCCTTTTACCCGCACTCCCATCGCTGCGGCGTTAGTAACATCGTTTATGAAGTCAGGCAAAATACAAGGTGGTTTCTCATTTCACCAGCAAAGGCCTAGTGACGCAGCTTCGCCAAAGTCTGGGCAGTATAATGAACAAGGTAGTGTCTTCGATGCAGACTATGAAGATACTACTAATAATCCGGCCAAAACAAGCGTGGATATTCCATTTATCAGTGGTAAAAAAGAGACTAACTCTGACTACGATCGGTCTCTGGACGAGAAAAAGAAAAGCGATTTAGATGAGAATAAAGAAAAAAATCGTCCAAATTGATATTAATTTGTACTAGCCCCTTGTGTTATGTCAGCGCAACCCCATTTTGATCGCAATCAAAAATTTATTAGCTGCAAGGCTAATACAAAATCGTAGCTGATTATTTTGTGATAATCAGCTGTTTTAACTTAAACCAATTATATTGGAATTTTCTGGAGATTTGAAAATGGCAATTCGTCCCTTACACGACCGCGTCATCATTAAACGCGAAGAGCAAGAAAGTAAATCAGCTGGTGGCATCGTATTAACGGGCTCTGCTGCTGAAAAATCAACTCGCGGCAAAGTTATTGCAGTGGGCAACGGACGCGTTCTAGAAAACGGTGACGTTAAAGCTTTAGACGTAAAAGTAGGTGACATGATCATCTTTAGTGACGGCTATGGCGTAAAAACTGAAAAATTAGATGGCGAAGAAGTACTTATCCTTAGCGAAAACGACATCTTAGCGATTGTTGAGTAACAACGTCGTTTCAATTATTAACACTTAATTCGAACTTTTTGTTTTATGAATCTTATTCCCAATAAAACGAAAAGTGGATAGTAATAAATTTAGAGGAAATTAATCATGGCAGCAAAAGAAGTACGTTTTGGTATTGATGCTCGCAATAAAATGTTGAATGGCGTAAATATTCTAGCAAACGCAGTTAAAGTAACGCTGGGTCCAAAAGGCCGCAACGTGATTTTAGAAAAATCGTTTGGTTCTCCAACGATTACTAAAGATGGTGTGTCAGTTGCTAAAGAAATCGAATTAGAAGACAGATTCGAGAATATGGGCGCACAGATGGTCAAAGAAGTTGCGTCTAAAGCAAATGATGAAGCAGGTGACGGTACAACTACTGCGACTGTTTTAGCACAAGCTATAGTAGTAGAAGGTTTGAAGTCTGTTGCTGCTGGTATGAATCCAATGGATCTTAAGCGTGGCATCGACAAAGCAGTTATCGCTGCTGTAGAAGAGTTAAAGAAACTTTCTACAGAATGTGCAGATACTAAAGCAATCGCGCAAGTAGGTACTATTTCAGCTAACTCTGACGAAATTATTGGCCAGATCATTGCTGAAGCAATGGACAAAGTTGGCAAAGAAGGCGTTATTACGGTTGAAGAAGGTCAAGCACTACATAACGAGTTAGATGTTGTTGAAGGTATGCAGTTCGATCGCGGTTACCTTTCTCCATACTTCATGAACAACCAAGAAAATGGCACGGTAGAGCTAGATGCACCGTTCATTTTGTTGGTAGATAAAAAAGTAACTAACATTCGTGAGTTATTACCAACACTTGAAGCGGTAGCAAAGGCGTCTAAGCCATTGTTGCTTATAGCTGAAGACGTTGAAGGTGAAGCGCTAGCTACACTAGTTGTGAATAACATGCGCGGTATTGTTAAAATAGCGGCTGTTAAAGCACCTGGTTTCGGTGACCGTCGTAAAGCAATGCTACAAGATATCGCTACACTAACTGGCGGTACTGTGATTTCTGAAGAGATCGGTTTAGAGCTTGAAAAAGTTCAGCTTGAAGACTTAGGCACAGCAAAACGCGTTGTTATTACAAAAGACAACACAACAATCATCGATGGAGCTGGTGAGTTAGAAGCTATTCAAGGTCGTTGTAGCCAGATTCGTGCACAAATTGAAGATTCGTCTTCAGACTACGACAAAGAGAAACTACAAGAACGTTTGGCTAAATTATCTGGCGGCGTTGCAGTAATCAAAGTCGGTGCGGCGACTGAAGTTGAAATGAAAGAGAAAAAGTCACGTGTTGAAGATGCACTTCATGCAACACGCGCAGCAGTTGAAGAAGGTGTTGTACCTGGAGGTGGTGTTGCCTTGGTTCGTGCCGCAGCTAAATTAGCTGCCTTAACTGGTGACAACGAAGACCAAACATTGGGTATTAAACTAGCACTACGCGCAATGGAAGCTCCTTTACGTCAAATCGCTACTAACGCAGGTGCGGAAGCTTCTGTTGTTATTAACGAAGTTAAAAACGGTACAGGTAACTTCGGTTACAATGCTGCTAATGACACGTACGGCGACATGCTAGAGATGGGTATTCTCGACCCAACTAAAGTAGCTCGTTCTGCATTACAATTTGCAGCGTCAATTGCTAGTTTGATGATCACAACCGAAGCAATGGTTGCTGAAGCACCAAAAGAAGATAGCTCTGCAATGCCTGATATGGGCGGTATGGGTGGCATGGGCGGCATGATGTAAATGCATAGCCGTGCATAGCATTGCATAAGCTTGCAATGTGACACTTTTAAAGCCCGCAGATTTATAGTCTGCGGGCTTTTTTATTGATTTTTCCTTGCTAATGATTTGGTCTAACAACACCGTGACTATGGAATATTTTGGAGTATAAGTTGGGTATCATTTTAAGCTGATTCTCTATGCTGAATGGTGGAAATGGGGAGTTAGCAGATGTAGAAGCTCTCACTAGCTTTTAAAGGTTTAAGCAATTTATAGTCATACGTTTGAAACCATCGCGACGGGCAGGTCATCACCTATAGCAGCCATTGAGAGTAGTCTTGGTTAAAGACAAAAAGTGCCTGAAAGCTGACGTAAGCATTTGTTGATTGTCAGCGCTTATGTTCGACTGCAAAGTGACAGACTACAATCGTTATTACTCAGATAACAAGCTATCGAATAACACCGCTATTTCCTTTTCACAAGAAACAATGACTTTGGTAAGGTGAGTGAGAAGGCTGAAATAACAAGAATAACTTGAAAATATACTGACTGAATAAGTACTTTGTAAGTGACTGAGTCGCTTCCTTGTATCTACATGCTCAACGAAAGATGAAACAGTGCAAGAGCAAATGTTAATAGGTTGAGGTTTTTTTAGCGCGTTACGTTGTTCTGGTTGTTCCAAGATGTTTGTTTTGTTGTCGCGGTAAACAGCAAAAATAATGGCAATAAAAATAAGATTAATAACAAGCAACCCTATTAAATTATAAAAGCCCGCAAGACCATCAAACGGTTGCTAGGTAAAATAAGAAACAGTTGCTACAAATACAATATTTGCCGACATCACTAGCGCAACTAACGGTTTAAAAATTTACTCTTGCCTGCGTGTTTTTAAAAACCCCAACAACGCCTTATGCAAAAGTACCATAACAATCAGGGAGTCATGGCTATGAGATATATCACCATCAGCCCACTTTGGTCATCCCAATATAATAGCTCGCTGTTATTAAGTATGGCGTGTGGCACAATTCCCCAGCTATCAATAGGGTTATGGCAACTACGCTCCAATATTGGCGAGATGCCCTTTTTAGCCACAATTTCACATTATCAGACGCATTGGGGAAGTGACTAGTTCCATAATTATTTGCAGTACTTAATAACAAGCTATAACTTAAAATAGGTACCAAAACTAAAGTCACTATTACTTGTATAACCATCATTGAATAGTTTGTTTGGGTAAGCCAATCTGACATAACTTTTTCCCTAATATACTGTATTTTGTTTACTATTTGAACGACTAGACAATGCTAGATCAAAGGCAGCTCTCATCTCAGAGTCGGTTATTCCGGCTTTGCGACATTCTTTTTGCGTTTATAAATATCTTTTTTTATAGCGGTAATGTAACGAAGCTCGTATACCGCTCGGTGCCTGGGGACTATTCGTGACGGACTCCTTAATAGGGAATCAAATTATTTGAAGCCAATGACCGGTTTACGACAGACAGTTAACAAAGGCGATTGACTACTCCGTTCCATCAGCAGTCATTGGTTAGATCAATTCGACGTTTAATTGGCGGTCAATTTATTCTGAAATCGATTCTTTAAAAAGTTTGCAAAAACTCTTAACCTTGCTGGCATCAGACGCGATGGTGCCAACAGATGAATTTCTACCGGTTGCAGTTGCCAACTCGGTAAGACCTGAACCAACCTCTCCTGAGTGACAAGCTCCATGGCAATTGTTTTGTCGATAATACCTATGCCAGCGCCGAGAAGCGTCAGTTGGCGCAACATCGACATATTGTTTGCCACAAAACGCCCACTCACTTTTACTAATGCGGCCTTGTGGGATTG
>JBLHMY010000182.1:0-5173 GCA_047621065.1 Glaciecola sp.
TAGATCTAGAAAAAAACCTGATTGAAATAAAGGCGCTTGGTTTTAAAGATTGGGGTTTGTTTGATATAGACTACACGAATGAAGATGAACTCCCATCATTTAGAAAACTACCGAATGTTTTTGGTATGTATCAACCCGACACTATTGCTACTTATTCATGGAATGGCGCGACGTTTGTGGTTTCAGCAAACGAAGGCGATGCAAGAGATTATGATGGCTATTCAGAAGAAGTAAGAGTACGTGATATTGTTGACCCAGATGAACTCAACGCTACTTTTTCACCGCAGTTGCAAGATTTGTATGATGCTACAGGTGCCCGCAACGGCTTAGGGCGCTTGAAAGTAACGACCGTGCTTGGCGATGCCAACGCAGATGGTGAATATGAAGCTTTATATGCCTATGGCGCGCGTTCATTTTCAATATGGGACCAAAATATTAATTTAGTATTTGACTCAGGTGATGACTTTGAGAAAATATCCTCGGCTATATTAGGCGAAAACTTTAACAGCGCACATACTGAGAACAAAGGTGATAACCGTTCAGACGATAAAGGCGGTGAGCCTGAAGCACTAGATGTAGGCGTGATAGAAGGTCGTGCCTATGCATTTATTGGGTTAGAGCGGTCGGGTGATTTGTTTATTTATGACGTAACTAACCCGTTTCAAGCGACATTTGTTTCACATTACAATAACCGTGATTTTAATGTTGATTTTGAGTTAGACGACGATTTAGACAACCCCTGTGACACAGCCGAAGGCCTTGATTGTAGTGAAATAGCTAACGCTGGAGATTTGGGTGCTGAAAGCATTAAATTTATAGCTGCTGAGCAAAGCCCAAATGGTAATCCTTTGCTTATTATTGGTAATGAGGTGAGCGGCACAGTTACAGTTTATCAAGTTACCGTGCTTTAGGTACTCAACAACATACGAATAGAGGCTGCGTTACCTTAAACGGCCATTTACTGTTAGTGGTAAATGGCCTTTAATTTTTTGTTATCGACTCCCACAGCGCGTTGACACAAAGCTTGCTGCTAACCTTGTCGTAATGCTCGCATAAACGATGACTCGCCGGGGACTTTGATTTTGGGCAAAGATTCGTTGACCAATTCGCTCATCATAAATGCAGGTAGGTTACCGGTTAATTTAATGACCTTATCATTTTGTTGAAATATGTATTGAGTGCTGTATTCAGGGTCGCTGTTGGCATACAGCAATACCTCTAAACGTAAACCCTCTAAAAGAAAACCATTTACGGTAACCGTAGTGGGGCTAATTGAAGAAATAGTGAAGTCTTGAATATTGGCATTTGCAATCAGCTGTTTTATTTGTTTTACCTCATTTTCCATCTCAAGTTGCAGTAACGAGCTATTGTTTGTTAGCGAGTTACCTGATGCTAAAATTAACTGCCCAGAAGGAGGTGTTAAAAAAGGAGAGAAAGGATATACAGAAATGTCAACTACTGCGCTATCAAAACGAGGATGAGAATACCGCGTTATACTGCCAAGCAAAGGGTCGCGATAAACCGCCGATTTTATTCTAATAAAGTCGCCAATATTTTGTGGTACAGATAACTGGGTAACATAATCACTTGCACCAAGCACTTGATAGATTTTATCTGCTTCAAGGACTAAATTAGTTTCGATGTGTTGCGCCCACAGCGACAGCATAGTGCTTGCTGTTTGCTTAATACCAACAAGAGAGGTGCGCTGGCGTAAGATAAAATCGTCTATAGGTACTTGCCGCCAGTTAGTAGTTATTTCCAGTACTACTTCAGCTTGTTGATTTTGTTCATCAATGTTGATAATGGCATTGCCAATTAATACTTCATATTCACTTAAGGCGTCTTCAATCATCATACTAGATTTAAGCGAAGCGGCTAATGAGGTCAGCGTTTTGCTGTCAAAGGCGTTGAGTTGGCATTGGAACGGCTCAAGCTCTTCGCATTCTTGAACAAGCTCATCGCTTGCATAGGCAGCATAAATAGGCATTTCGGCATTTACTGAAAGACTACAAAGCAGTCCAAGTAAAGAGATAATAGGTAAATAACGCACAGCAATTACACCCAGTGTATTTATCGTTTTTAAAATGCTGTCTTTAACGCTTTAGGTAAAAATGGCGTTAAAGCCAACTGCTTTTTACTGTTACTTTACAAAGTGCATATAAAGTAACTAGCAGCGTCAATTTATTGACGCCTTAGAAAAACAATACCAAAAATGCTGCGTTAGCGCAATTAACTAATTATTGTGAGGGGTATTTGGAGAGGTGTTATTTACCATATTGACCGTTGATTTTATTTCACCATCGGCGAATCTGGAGGTAATTGTTTGATTCTTTTGGATATCTTTTACCGACGTAAGTAGTTTGTTTTCGCAAAGCGTTATGCTATATCCGCGTGATAAAGTGGCTAATGGGCTCACGGTGTCGAGTAAAGCTGAGGTTTTACTTAGGTGTTGGCCTTTTATTGCTACATGTAACTTCATTGCATTAGTGAGCTCTTGCAACCGAGTTTGGCTATTTTGTTTAGCCCGTTTAATATCATTGATAGGCGATACATACTGAATACTTTTTGCTTGATTAGCTTGATGTTGCTTTGCTTTGTCGAGTTGCTTAGCAATTGCTTGAGCCAAGCGTTGCTTTAATTGATTAAGCGCAAAGTTGTTTTCAGTTAACAATAATTTAGGATGTTGTGCTTGCAAGCGCTGGAACAAATACTGGAAAGACTCCTGTTTAATTTTTATTTGTTTGGACGGATGCTGTTGTAGCAACCGAGCATGCAAATAATCAAACTGTTGGCTATTTTGATTAAGATTTTTTATGGGGTGTTGTGCCTGTAAACGCTGCTGCAGCGATGTTGTTTGCTGTTGTTTTTGTACCAAAATATCGCTGAGCGCGCGCATAAGTACTCGCTTGCGTTCGTTAAGGTTTTTTTCAAGCACCTGCTTGTCTTCGCTTAGCAGTTCGGCGGCAGCCGATGGCGTGGCTGCACGTACGTCGGCTACAAAATCGGCAATGGTAACATCGACCTCGTGTCCAACCGCCGATACCACAACTAAATGTGAAGCGTGAATGGCTCGCGCTACTATCTCTTCATTAAACGGCCATAAGTCTTCAAGTGAGCCTCCGCCTCTTCCCACCACTAATACGTCAACTTCATTTCTGGCGTTAGCTCGCTCTATTTGCGCTACTATGCTTGCCGCTGCGGTGTCGCCCTGCACCATGCTAGGATAGATAATCACCTCTATACTAGGATTACGGCGTTGCAGAACATGTAAAATATCGTGCACGGCTGCGCCGGTTTGCGAGGTGACTATGCCAATTCTAGCAATATGTTTAGGTAGTGTTTGTTTGCTGTCGTGAGCGAACAAGCCTTCGCTTTGCAATTTTGCTTTTAAGGCCTCAAAGGCCTGTTTTAGTTTGCCAACGCCTTCGCGCTCCATGGCAACGGCAATAAGCTGATAATCACCGCGGGCTTCGTATAAGCTTATATTTGCCTTCACCACGACCTTGTCGCCGTGTTTAGGTGTAAAACCAACACTTTTATTAGCGCCACGGAACATAGCGGTGCGCACTTGGGCTTTGTCGTCTTTTAAAGTGAAGTACCAATGACCTGAGGCGGCATTGGTGAAATTAGATATTTCACCGCTTACCCATACTTGCCCAATTTCACTCTCAAGCACTTGCTTGGCGAAGCGGTTAAGCTTGGTAACACTAATTATTTTAACTTCTTGGGGGACTGCAAACATGCGTGAATTACTTACCTTTGGACGAATTTGAGAACGAATACTGGGTTTATTAAACATTTTTATCAAACAATACGCAATTGTAGTTTACCTATATATGAAAAAACACTACAATCTCACCGCAATTAGTCCACCAGTATATAGGTAAAATTGCATGCTACGCATTGATAAAGAAGCGCTTACATTTGACGATGTACTTTTAGTACCAAGTCACTCTCAAGTATTGCCGCATATGGCAAACCTCCAAACCCGTCTTACCCGCGGTATTACTTTAAATATGCCACTTATGTCTGCTGCCATGGACACCGTAACTGAAGCACCACTTGCCATTGCTTTAGCGCAAGAGGGCGGGATTGGATTTGTGCACAAAAACATGACGCCCGAAGCACAAGCAGAGCATGTATTGCGTGTTAAAAAATATGAAAGTGGGGTGGTCCTTGACCCTGTTACCGTTAGTGCAAGCGATACAATAGGCGCTACTATTGCCTTGAGTAAGCAGCTTGGTTATTCGGGTTTCCCAGTAGTAGATGGGGAAAATAATCTGATAGGTATTGTAACTGGTCGCGATTTACGTTTCGAAAACCGCCTTGAAGAGCCGGTAAGCAAGGTCATGACTAGCAAAGAAAAGCTGGTTACGGTTACCGCTGATATAAGCCCCGATAAAGTCATGGACTTAATGCACGAGTATCGTATAGAAAAAATACTGGTGGTTGACGACAGCTTTAAACTTAAAGGTTTAATTACGGTTAAAGATTTCCAAAAAGCCAAAAGTAAGCCCAATGCCTGTAAAGATGCCCAAGGTAGGTTGCGAGTTGGTGCAGCCGTGAGCGTAGGTCCAGGTACTGAAGAACGCATTAAACGATTGGTTGAAGCCGGCGTAGATGTGTTATTAATTGATACTTCCCACGGGCATTCACAAGGGGTTATTGATCGTGTTAAACAGGTGCGTAAACAATATCCTAATTTACAAATTATTGCCGGTAACGTAGCCACCGCCGAAGGTGCATTAGCACTTGCCGAAGCAGGGGTTGATGCGGTAAAAGTTGGCATAGGCCCTGGTTCCATTTGTACCACAAGAATAGTTACCGGGTGCGGTGTTCCTCAAATTACTGCGATTAGCGATGCAGTATCTGCGGTCGATAAATTAGGTATTCCTGTGATTGCCGATGGCGGTATTAGATATTCCGGCGATATAGCAAAAGCGCTCGCCGCCGGCGCAAGCTCGGTTATGGTAGGCAGCATGCTTGCCGGGACTGAAGAAGCACCGGGTGAAGTAGAGCTGTATCAAGGCCGATATTATAAGTCTTATAGAGGAATGGGGTCGTTAGGCGCTATGAATCAAAATCATGGGTCGTCAGACCGTTATTTCCAAAGCAGTAGTAATGCGGAAAAATTAGTCCCCGAAGGGATAGAGGGTCGGGTAGCTTACAAAGG
>JBLHMY010000183.1:0-5142 GCA_047621065.1 Glaciecola sp.
TTCAGCGCTAAACTCTATGCCTTGATGGCGTGAGTTACCTGTATTAATTCGCTGCACGTCTACAATGTTGACTTGAATTTGTTCGACTTTGTCGTTGAAGTCGATTCTAAAAAGGCTAGCGTCTAGCTTCAGGCCAGGTATTGGCATAGAACGCAAACCTACTTCCATATTTTGTGCGTTAGATATACCCGGTCCATTTTCACCAGTAAGTTCAGCGTTAGGATTAGCCAAATCATCGAAGCGCTGGGGACGATAAGACTCTGATACGTTTGCATAAAACTCTGTTGTGTCATTTAAACGATATGACGCTCCTAAGCCATACAGTAATTCGTTGTTGGTCTTGTCTATATCAATTGCGTTGCGCGCGAGGCTAGCTCTTTTGAGCGGTTCAAATAAATCATAATTTACTCTCTCATAGCGCAGGGTCGGCACAATACTCAAGTCACCAAAACGAAATAAATTTTCCATAAATATGGCTGAGTACGTCATCACTCTGTCTTGATCAAACTGCAACTCTTGGGGTCGCTGTGTATTCGAACGAATATCAGGGCTAACGTAACGTGTTCTAGGGCTGTCGTCACGATACAAAGTTGTACCTAAAGTAAAAATATTATCAGAACCCCAAGCCTGAGCATATCTTAGGTCAAGACCCACAGTAGTAAATTCTTGTTGATCAATATTAGTAGTGGATGGCTCATTTGCGGGTTGAATAAACGCAGCAGAACGACGGCTAAAGCGGTCTTGGTACGAGTACCATAGTTTACCATTTAGCGTAGCATCATTACTTATCTGTTGATCATAGGTTAATGAAGCGATTACACGGTCAATTTCAATACTATTAAACGGGGTTTTTACTAAATCTCTATTAACATCAAACTCCGCGGAGCTTAGGCGCCCTGCTTCACTCGAATCTGATTGATAAATATCTAAGTCAAAACCAATACGAATATCATCAAATCCCTTGTAGGCAAGCCCAATGTAGCCTGAGTTTACTTCAAAGTCTTCGTTAGCGCGCGGCCCGTCTGCCTGTCTGTGATCAAAACTCGCGATGAAACCGAAGTTATCTTTTGCATATCGAACTTCATTGTAGGTGCTGTAAAAACCGTCGCTGCCAATGCTATGCTCAGTTGATGCACTATTTTTTATGTCTGCACTGGCGCGAGTCGTAATAAGATTAATAGCGGGGCCTATTTGCGGACCAAAAAGCAGACTGCCGCCTCCCCTTATAAACTGCGCTTGCTCTATACGCTGCGCAGGTGGTAAATAATAAATGGTCGCATAGCCAAACATATCAGAAGCCAGCGGAATACCGTTTTGATAAAACGCAACAAATTCTGATTCGTGCGGGTTACCTAGACCACGATAGTTCACGTTATAAATACTGGGTATTTTTTGATCAGATACAAATAGTCCCGGTAAGCGCGAAAATACCTGTCGCAAGTTAGGCTCCACAAAAGCGGGTTGCAGGCTTAGGTCAACAAGCGAAACTTTTTTACCCGCAAGAATTTTTCCATCCTCAACAGCATTAATATTAAATGGAAATGCCTCGTTGGCCTGAGAATCGCCCTTTATTTCAATGCGTTCTGCATCGCTTTGTTGGGGATCAGCTTGTGTTACTGCTGCATTAGCTGGGCTGATAAATAGCGCTGCCGCGATACTCACCGCGATAGTTGTACGTTTGTGCATTGATTTTTCCTCTGGTAATATAGCGTACGAATGATAATCATTACTATTTACAGGAAAACACACTAATAAGGATCAGATTTTATTATTTAGGCGTGAATTTATTTGGTAGTTGTATTTTGAGATCTTATGAAAATTATCGTGAACACCCATGTTAATCCTTCGACAAAGTTGCTATACAATTAGAACAACAGTTGCCTTTAATAATAACAAACTTTGCATAAAGAAAAGCAGCAGGTGCAAGAAGCTGTGCACAATAAAAATAGGCCCAGTGCTCAACTGCCCTTCCTAAACAAGTAACACAAAATCATGTTTTAGTAAGATACTGGGAAGATTCACTTTGAAGTGTAAAAATTTGCGGTCCTATTGCTCTTTTACAAAACCATTCCACGCTTTCATATAGGTGACAAATTTATCGCTTAATCCTTCTTTGGCTAAATAAGCTTCACTTACAGGAAGTTCTATAGGTTCAAAGTTAGGGTTGGCCAGAACTAGTTTGGGGAAATCGTGATGTAAAATAGCAGAGCGTCCAACTGTCACAAAATCAACACCAGCATCTAGCACCGTTTGTACATCTTTACCTGTATTAATTTTTCCGGCAACGGTCAACTTTACATCTTTATAATCTATCTCGGTAAAATGTTGGAGCAGGCTTTTGTTTTGGTGAGCTTCATCTTCGGGCTGTTTAAAGGTATCCCAAAGTGAAATGTCTAAAAAATCTATATCGTGTTCATTAATCAACAGCTTACATACCGTTTTCACCTCGTCCAATTGCATACCAAAGCGTTCGGGAGACAAGCGCACGCCAAGCAAAAAGTCTTTGCCGCAGGCAGCTCTAATGCCATCTACAATTTCCAATAATAAGCGTGCCCTATTTTGTAAAGTACCACCGTATTGGTCATTACGCTTATTAGTATCGGCACTTAAAAACTGAGTCAATATATAACTATGCGCGCCATGCACTTCTGCGCCATCATAGCCACATTTTTGCGAGCGCACGGCGGCGGCAATAAAATCGTCGCGCAGTTGAAGTACTTCAAGTAAAGATAAACCGCGAGCATTATATTTTTCAATTGCTGATGGGCAAACCGGTTGTTGCTTAATTTCCTTTTCTGGAGAGCGCATACCTGCATGATGCAACTGTATAATAGCTAAACTGTTATTGGCTTTAATAGTCGTTGCCAAACGTTGATGGCCTGCTATGTGTGCATCGTCATAAATACCCAGTTGCCCTGGAAACCCCTTACCTATAAATTGCACGTGCGAAGCACAGGTCATGGTTAATCCAAAACCACCTTCGGCGCGCATAGTTAGCCAGTGGTATTCTTCGTCAGATAATTTTCCGTCGTCATGACTTTGAGTATTGGTCATGGGCGATAACATAAACCTATTGGGCATGCTACGGCCATTTTTAAACGTTACTGGTGTATTGGGTGTTGGCATATTCTGATTTTCTTTTTAGTGATAAAATTGATAGGCGCTAGGCTACTTACTACCCACACGCGGTGTTATTTCAAAGAGCTCTGAAGCTTACCCTGTGGCACAGTAACAAGCGCTTGTTGCTGCAGTTGCTGTTCATTCACAGTTAAGGTCTTATTCCCGTCTGAAATAGACCAGCACCAAAACTGTTCTTTGCCTACCTGCTCTGTCTGAGGCGATAAGGTAATGGTCAACTTAACGGCAGGATCGACAGCAAAGGGCTCAGGCAGCGGGAACAAAATTTGATCCCAATGGGTAGGTATATCACTGGGACCGGTGCCAAATTGCACGCCAGGGCTAAGCTGAGCGCTAAACCAACCGCACAAAGCAAATATCGTAGTTTTTTCGCTGGGTATAAGCGTTGCAGTAAATACTCTTGGTGTTTCGGTTTTAGTAACCGTATGCATATCAATTGTACCCATATCGGCAATACTGTCTAACAAGCTGTAGGGGTCAAGCGCAACCAAGTCCGACTGCGCAAAGGGCACTTTAGCAATGGGAGAAAAGTCGAAACCATAGGGACTATTTTGCAAAAAACATAAATCGTCCAATATATCCTCGTCGTTAACCAATCCCACGTGCAAACTCAACTGCGCGGGAATCATTATTCCTCCCTCAGCCAAATATCGATCTCGTATTGTCAGCAAGGGCTCTAACATAGCTTCGTAAAACAGGCAGTGGCCCATCCACTCAGACACAATAACATCGACCTTCTCGTTTAGTGTCAATGATTGGTGATCATCATGATAAAAAGTAATATTCTCAAAGCCGTTTGCAGCCGCGATGTCTTGAGCGTTCTTGATAAAAGGTGAGCGGTCTACCGCAATCACTTTATTTGCTTTAGCACGCGCAGCAAACATAGCCAGTACACCGCTACCGCATCCAAAATCAAGTACGCTATGACTGGGTTTTACGACTGCGTTTATAGATTTCTCGTAAGCCTCTGTACGAATAAGATCTTGAAGCATGACTTTGTGCATGGCTACATCGCGATAAGACATGCGATGAAGCCCTTCGCTACCATCTGTTTCATTAGCGCTTATATCGCCGCCGCTAATGTGGTTATTATCCTTAATCATGGCCTTCTCATGTTAGTATTTTCGACATATTCTAACAGGCTGCTGGTTCTGCAGATACTGATTAAATCAGCCTCGCCCTGTTTCTCATTAATCTGTTGTAATAACAACCGTTATAGTACAAAAATACAGCAGAATCGGCTATTGTTGAATAGATAGGTACTGCCTGTTAATTTGCATGGATGATTGATCCACAATTGCATCGAACAACTGAACCATGTAATTTACTCCAGTAGCTAGAGGAATCAATGCTTCGTTAATTCAGGTAGGGTCAAAGTTTAGTGCAAATCGAACCCTCACTGGTTCAAATTGGACTGCAAATTAACAGTGGCAGTGTAACAGTGGTGCTAAAGTTAGTAGCGTGTACCGCAACTGCTGTGTCGTGCTCTATCGTCATGATTGAAGCGTAAGAGGCCGAAGCTACACATAGTAAAGTAGTGCCCAAGAATATTTTATTAAACATTTTTGTCTTCCTTTTTATCTTTATGGGTATAAAATCAACATGGTATAATTAAAGCAAAAATTCTTGATAATGAAATGAAAATTCTCGCTCTAACGGTTACCAGTAAACTATATACCAGTTACTTCAACTGATAATTATCAGTGCCTTATCTCCTTTAAGAAAATAGTAACCGTCAATTTGTAAAAACAGTTGACACAGATCTACTTAATTGATTAATTTTCGTCTGAAAATCTTTTCAATAACAAGAATCGTTCTTGAGGTTTAGTGAGGGGATTACAAACATTGTTAGCGTGTCGGTAAACGATAATATTGCGTGCTGCATGGTACTCAGCTATAAAAATACAAACGCTATCAAGCTAAGAATACTTTGCTTTATTAGGTGACTTGAAGTGGTCAAAATATTTCCACGTTTTAGTCGCTATTTTCATTACCCAGAGCAAT
>JBLHMY010000184.1:0-5123 GCA_047621065.1 Glaciecola sp.
CATTTCAAGCATGCTCATAAGTTTGTCCATATTAGCCACTTTACGGTTTGTTATTGTTACTTTTCGTAACAATAGATGATAAATAAGCGTAGGTATACAAATTTGAAGGTTAAAAAAAGAGCCGTGCGAATGTAGATGGGCTCTTCGTACAAACATACATCAGTTAATATATTTTTTATAGTGCTGTATTTAACTAGTGAGCTTCATCCCAGTTGTTGCCCACACCCGCCTCGACTATTAAGGGCACATCTAGTTTCACGCAATTTTCCATAAGATGATTAATCTTTTTAACGTACTGTTCCACTTTATCTTGTTTAATTTCAAATACCAGTTCATCGTGCACTTGCATAATCATTGCTACGTCTGATGAATCCTCTAATCCTTTCATCCAATTGCTCACTTCAATCATGGCTTTTTTAATGATGTCTGCGGCAGTGCCTTGCATAGGCGCATTTATTGCAGCGCGCTCGGCACCAGCGCGGCGTAAGCCATTGGTGGCGTTGATGTCAGGCAAATACAAGCGGCGGTCAAATACCGTAGTAACGTAGCCAGTTTCTTTTGCGCCGGCGCGTGTTGACTCCATATAGGTAAGCACACCTGGATAGCGTTCAAAATATTTATCCATATAGGCCTGTGCATCGTAGCGCGAAATATTAAGTTGTTTAGCTAAGCCAAACGCTGACATACCATAAATGAGACCAAAGTTAATTGCTTTTGCGCTGCGGCGTTGATTATCGGTTACCGATTCAAGCGGCTGGCCAAATACCTCAGCAGCCGTGGCCTTGTGCACATCTAATCCTTTGGAAAAAGCATCTAGTAAACCCTCGTCTTTACTCAAGTGCGCCATAATTCGAAGCTCTATTTGAGAGTAATCGGCAGCCACTATTTTATAACCATCGCGAGCGATAAAGGCTTGCCTAACAAGTCGGCCTTCTTTTGTGCGAATAGGAATGTTTTGTAAGTTTGGATCGGTAGACGACAATCTGCCGGTGGCCGTAACGGCTTGATGATAAGAGGTATGCACGCGACTAGTTCTATGGTTAATCATCCGCGGTAGCTTGTCGGTGTAGGTGTTTTTAAGTTTGGTTAGTCCGCGAAATTGCATAATTAATGCGGGTAACTCATATTCTAAGGCAAGTTCTTGTAACACTTCTTCGGAAGTAGAAGGGGCGCCTTTTGGCGTCTTCTTTTTCACTGGTAGTGCGAGTTTTTCAAACAAAATGGTCTGCAATTGTTTGGTAGACCCCAAATTAAAGGTCTCGCCAGCAAGCTCGTGCACCTGTGTTTCAAGCGTCATAATTCGTTTGGCTAGATCTTGGCTTTGTTGTCCAAGCTTTTGAGAGTCTATAAATACACCAGTTTGCTCCATAGTAGCGAGTATGCTCGATAATGGAATTTCTACATCGTTAAGTAAATTGCTTAAACCTTCCTGAGCGTGTAACAAGGTTTTCAATACAAGATACAAACGTAGGGTTATGTCGGCGTCTTCAGCGGCGTATTTAGCGGCAGTTTCTAGTGCAACCTGATTGAAGGTAATTTGTTTCGCCCCTTTGCCGGCTATTTCTTCAAAGCTTATTGTTTTATGGCCTAAATATTTAAGCGATAAACTGTCCATATTATGACGCGTAGCGGTGCTATTTAATACGTAACTTGCCAACATTGTGTCGCATAATATGCCGTTTAAGTGAATGTTGTAATTGGCTAATACGTTTTTGTCATATTTGATATGTTGGCCAATTTTTTTAGCGGCCGTGTCTTCTATGATGGGTTTTAATGTCTGCAGCACATAGTCCCTGCTAAGCTGATCGGGCGCACCAGGGTAATCGTGAGCTACCGGTACGTAATAGGCAGAATGGTCGATAAAAGCAAACGACAGGCCCACTATTTCAGCCTGCATATAATCCACGCTAGTGGTTTCTGTATCTATTGCGTAAAAGTCGCTTTTGTTTATTTTATCGATTAAAGCGCCAAAGTCTTCTTCAGTAAAAACCGTATGATATTGGCTGGTATCTATTAAAGTGGTAGCGGTAGTTTCGTTAGCTGTTTCATCGCCGGTGCTCGCTTTGCTTTTTATTTGAGCTACTTGCTGCAGAGTATCGCTGTCGCTTACCTCGCTTAACCAGCGCTTAAATTCAAGTTCGGTGAACATTTCGCGAAGCAAAGGTTTGTTCATCTCATCAATAGTAAAAGACGACAGCTCCATTTTTAAAGGCAGTTCAGTTTCAATAGTGGCAAGTTGATATGAAAGTAGTGCTTGTTCTTTGTACTCTTCCATTTTCTTCGCCATGGTTTTGGCGCCTCGAAAATCGAGCTGTGCAATTTTGTCTAAGTTTTCATAGATTGTTTTTACGCCGCCTATGCCATTTAACATAGCCACGGCGCTTTTATCGCCTACGCCGGGCACGCCGGGAATGTTGTCTACTTTGTCGCCTTTAAGGCCAAGGAAATCGATGATTAGTTCGGCGGGCACGCCAAATTTTTCGACAACACCGTCTATATCCATCTTGGTGCGCGTCATGGTGTTTATAAGCGTGACATGTTTGTCTACTAACTGAGCCATGTCTTTGTCGCCGGTGCTTATTACGCAATCAATACCTGCTAGCGAAGCTCTTCGAGCCAATGTGCCAATGACATCGTCGGCTTCAACACCAGGCTCAACGATCATTGAAAAGCCCATTGCTTCTACAATTTTATGTAGGGGTGCAATTTGGCCCCTGAGTTCGTTAGGCATGGGTGGACGATTAGCTTTATATTCGGGATAAATGTCGTCTCTAAAGGTTTTGCCTTTGGCATCAAACACTACCACCATATGAGTGGGCTTATAGTCTTTAACCAAAGAGCGGAGCATATTAACCACGCCATAAATAGCGCCGGTATCCATTCCCTTTGAGTTCGTTAGTGGAGGCATTCCGTGGAAGGCCCTAAACAGATAAGAAGAACCATCGACGAGAACTAGCGGTGATTCGCTTTCTTTGTGCATAATAAACCTTCTTTATAAAGTATAAAACTGTAAGTTATTGAATATATTAATTAAAGGGATATATCCCTCAAGATTTTCTGTGGATAACTTTGTGAGTAACTATTTTTTACATGCACAATTAAGCTACCTTCTTCACATGAAAAAAGTATATTGTAGTACAAGATGTGGAATGAAACGAGCAGGCGTTCTGTATTTCCATGTTCTTTATTTATTTTCACTAGCAAGACTAGTTTTACGCTTTACCAATATTTCATCTGAATATTTTATGTTTGATGTAAAGCGTACGCTTAGACTCTATTTTGCATAATCTAAGGAGGAAGAATTTAGCACAAATTCTCTCTTTGCCAAGTAATAATATTGATTAATTTTTTTATCTTTTTTGTTCAATGGGTTATAAATATGTAATAGAGTTTGGCATTATGTTTGATTAATCCTATAGGCATGTTGTTTTGCTTTATGGCACGTGTAATGACCGAGCTTTTACTCGACTAAAATATATCGAGTAAAGCGCTGTTATTATTACGGCAATACAATACAATACCAAACAAATAAAGAATAATAACAGCAGTATAACGGAGCGCACGTCACGTGCAATACGGCGCAATAATTAGGATTTTAGGTTTATTGGTTGCACTCTTTAGTGTGGCTATGCTGCCGCCTGCATTAATTTCCATTATATACGGAGATGGCGGTGGGCTTGCGTTTGTGGTTGCATTTATTTTCACGCTTATTACCGGCTTATCGTTCTGGTACCCATACCGAAAAGATCGCGCCGACCTTCGCGCTAAAGAAGGTTTCTTAATTGTTGTGTTGTTTTGGACGGTACTGGCTACCTTCGGCGCTTTGCCATTCGCCTTACTAGACCAGCCTCAAATGAGTATTACTGACGCGTTATTTGAATCTTTCTCAGGTCTTACTACGACCGGGGCGACAGTTATAGAAGGTTTAGAGTTTTTACCTAAAGCGGTGCAGTTTTATCGCCAGCAGCTGCAGTGGCTAGGCGGTATGGGAATAATTGTATTGGCAGTTGCCATTTTGCCTATCCTTGGCGTTGGCGGCATGCAGCTTTATAGGGCAGAAACACCGGGCCCTGTGAAAGATTCAAAAATGACACCGCGTATAGCGGATACTGCTAAGCATCTTTGGTATATATATTTATCACTAACAATTGCATGCACCTTTGCTTATTGGGTAGCGGGCATGAGTCTTTTTGATGCGATTTGCCACGCGTTTTCAACAATAGCAATAGGAGGGTTTTCAAATTACGATGCTAATTTAGGTCATTTTAACAGCACTGCTGTTAACATTATTTGTGTGATTTTTTTATGGATTGCGGCGCTTAACTTCTCGTTACATTATTCTGCGGTAAGTGGAAGAAACATAAAAAATTATTTCAAAGATCCTGAATGCAAAGCTTTTTTTACTATCCAATTCTTCCTCATTACAGTGTGCTTTTTAGTCCTCGTTAATTATTCGGTTTACGATTCTACCAAGACCTCTTTTGACCAAGCGCTCATTCAAGCCGTATCTATCAGCACAACTGCTGGTTTCACTACCACTGATTTTTCTGCATGGCCATCGTTTTTGCCAATATTGCTTATATTTTCAAGTTTCGTGGGCGGATGTGCGGGTTCAACCGGTGGTGGCTTAAAAGTCATAAGAGTACTGCTGCTGTTTATTCAAGGCAAGCGTGAGGTGGACCGACTAATTCACCCTAAAGCGGTGTATTCAGTAAAGCTTGGCGACAGAGCAATACCTGGCCGTGTGGTTGAGGCCGTTTGGGGCTTTTTTGCCGCCTATGCAATTGTGTTTGTTGTAATTATGATAGGCTTGATTGGTACGGGACTGGACAATATTAGCGCATTTTCGGCTACAGCAGCGGCGCTTAATAACTTGGGCCCGGGTTTGGGCTCAATTGCCGGTACGTATGCGCAAGTATCCGACTCCGGTAAATGGCTTCTTATGACCGCAATGTTATTTGGACGATTAGAAATTTTTTCACTTCTTGTTTTGTTCTCACCCACTTTCTGGCGAAGTTAGTGCTTACTTTGCTAACTCTTTTGGGCTATCAAATAATTTTTTTGGACGTCTATTTGTTAAAAGAACATAGCACTTGGTTGGAATAGTTTTTCAACATCCCCAA
>JBLHMY010000185.1:0-5092 GCA_047621065.1 Glaciecola sp.
AAGCAGGGACCTTGGAGTCAGTGTTAGATGATTATCAGCTAAAAGACATCGACATTTATGGCGTGTTTTCTCCGGGCAGCGCGGCCTCAAAAAAACTAAGGTTAGTCCTCGATTATTTAAAAGAGTATTTTATTAAGTTCGATCGGCAAGCACAAAATGTGAGGCCTAGTAAAAAGCGCTAAATCACCAAGATTACTCGGATAAATCTATTACTACTAAATCGAGTAACTGAATTAGCTGCTGTGTTTGCTCACTATCGAGACTTGTAAACTTACAACCTATTTTCGTTGGAATGTCGACTGCTTTTAACTTGAGTGACTGCCCTTTTGGCGTAAGCTTTACAAAACGTTGGCGTTTGTCTTGGTCGTCTTTAATTATTTCAAGCAGCCATTTATCAGTCATTTTCTTTAAAATTTGCGTCATCGCACCGCCATCTATTGAGGTTTTTCTCACAAGTTCTGCAATAGTCACTTCATCTTCTTCCCACAATGCCATCATAACAACGTATTGTGGGTAGGTTATATCTAGCTCATTTAGAGGCTCACGATAAGCTCGAACAATACTGTTTGATGCCATATACAATCGGTGGCACAGCTGGTTTTTCAGTTTTAGTTGATCAAATGGCATAGGTTGCTCCTTAGATATGTATATTAATTTGCATGCAAAGTATTTGCAATCAGTATTTTTTAATGTAATACTTTGCACACAAAATAAATAAGCATTACTTTTAATCCTACTTTGGAGTTTTTTATGAATATATTACAAAACGTAGCATACACAGCAAAAGCGACAGCAACTGGCGGCCGTGAAGGTTCAGCAAAATCCGACGATGGTCGTTTGGACGTTACATTATCTACGCCTAAAGGTTTGGGTGGTGACGACGGTGAAGGCACTAATCCTGAGCAATTATTTGCAGCGGGCTATGCGGCTTGTTTTATTGGCGCACTTAAATTTGTTGCTGGCCAAGATAAAATCAGTTTACCAAAGGATGCTCATATTAATTCAGCTGTGTCTATTGGTGCTATCGAAGGTGGCTTTGCTATTTCGGTCAAGCTGGAAGTGTCTCTAGGTGATATGGACAAAGCACAAGCACAAATAATGGTAGATAAAGCTCACCAAGTATGTCCATACTCAAACGCCACTCGTGGCAACATTGAAGTGGTACTTTCGGTAATTTAAACCGCTACATTATATTGTTGTAAAAGCACGCATTGCTACTATAGATTGCGTGCTTTTGACATTCTGGTGTTTAAGATTTCTTCTTAAAGAACCGTTTCTTGCGTGCTGGTTTCGTACTCTTCAAACCTGCAAACTGAGTCGTATCTAACTGTTGACTGTTACTAATCAAATGCCTGATAGAATCCGTTAAAGGTTGCATAAATGCGTCGTAACGTAACTGCCGGTGGGCGATTTTATCTAGGTTTGCTTCCCAGATAGCGGTCATGTCGGGATGAGTAGTTTCACTTGGTAACGCATCAATAAGGGCTTTGCCGGTCGGGGTTGCATGAACTTCTTTCCCTACTTTTTGCATAAACTGGCGTTTAAACAATAAATCGATAATTGATGCGCGCGTGGCCTCTGTGCCAAGTCCGTCCGTCTCTTTTAATATTTTTTTGATTTTAGTGTCTTGCACATAGCGAGAAATACCGGTCATGGCGGCAAGCAAAGAGGCTTCAGTAAAGTGCTTAGGCGGTGATGTTTGTTTTTCTAGTAGTTGCGAGTCGATGCACTCTAAAGACTCGCCTTTACTTAACGTTGGTAATACGTTTTCGGCTGTGGTCTTACTTATTTTAGTTTTTTCATTTCTAGTCAGTGCCAACCAGCCCTGGTCTTGAGTTGCTTTACCTTTGGCAATAAATTCGCCGCCCCCAATATCAACCTTTGCCACTTGTTCTTGATATTTGTGTGGGCCATAAAATTGCATCAAATATTGAGTTGCTATGAGTTGATAAATTTTGGCTTCATCTGCCGTTAAGCTCGCTAACGCCTTTGCGCGATTAGTTGGAATAATGGCGTGGTGGGCATCGACTTTACTGTCATCCCATGCTTTAGATTTTAACTTAGGATTGGCATTATCTACGGCTGCTGCGAAACTTGGCACATTTGACTTAATAACGCTTAATATTTTGGATGCTTGAGCAAACTGTTCTTTCGGTAAATAACGCGAGTCGGATCGGGGATAAGTAATTAGTTGGTGTTTTTCATATAACGACTGACATATATCTAACACCATCTTAGGCGATACGTTAAAACGCTTAGACGCATCAATTTGCAATATTGATAAGCTATAAGGCAATGGTGGAGGACTTTGTTTGCTTTGTACTTTGTAATCGACGACCGAGGCATTCTGACCTTGTGTTTTATTTACTACTGTTTGCGCTAATTTGCGCGACAGCACACGACCCTCCTCGTCTTGATAAGGCTCACAAGCCTTGCTTGGTTGCCATTTTGCCGTGAATGCAAGGTTGTTTGCCGTCTCTAAAGTTGCGATAACGTCAAAGAAGGGCTTAGACACAAAATGTCCAATGTCTTGGTCACGTCTTACGACTAAACCTAAAATTGGTGTTTGTACTCGGCCCACCGAAAGCACGCCACTATAGCCGCCGCGCTGGCCCAGTAGAGTGTAAGCACGGGTTAAGTTTAATCCATACAACCAATCTGCCCGAGAGCGGGCTAAGGCTGAAATAGATAAGCCTAAAAATTCCCGATTAGCGCGCATATTTTGTAAGGCTTTTTTAACAGCACTGGTGTTTAAGTCATTAATCAATAAACGTCCAGCGTTTTCAATAATCGAAGTCTTCACCCCGCAGTAAGTGATTACTTCGTCGACAAGTAACTGACCTTCGCGATCAGGGTCACCTGCATTCACTATATGCGTCGCTGTTTTTAGCAAACGCTTTACCACGGTGAGTTGTTTTTGCGTGTTCTTTTTAGGTACGAGTTGCCATTTTTCAGGCACGATCGGTAAGTGTTGCAGCGACCACTTGGCATAAGCTGCATCGTATTTGTCTGGCTCAGCCTGCTCTAACAGATGGCCGATACACCATGTTACGCAATCGCCATTATCTAGCTCGATATAGCCATCGCGCTTCTGTTGGCGACCATCAAATCCGGTAGCGATTGCACGACCTAAACTTGGTTTCTCAGCGATATAAACAATCATAGAAAAATAACTGAATGAAAAACCGTATTCTAGCAAGCTTTGGCATATAAAGTTAGCGTACTGAAGGGTAAGAATACTTAACCTTATATGCCTGTATGAAGTTACTTCCTGCTATTTGGCAACGAGATTAGTAACTCTTTTTTAGGCAAAGGGTGCTGTTGTTTGCCTAATATAATATACATAAAACAGCATAAACTAATACCGATAACTAGTGCGCCAACCCATTGTATTCGGATAAACTGCAGACTAAATAGCACAGTGAGCATCATCATTAAAAAGGCATGCAAGGTTATGTATTTACGCTTGCCAAACCGCGCAACTGTTAAGTCTAGGTTGTCTGAATAAAGGCGGATTAACGAGTCGAGGGAATTGATCACAAAAACAATGCCCACGAAAACCATGGCCAAATTGATAAACCCAGACGTTTCCAGTCCTTTTAAATGGAATAGATAAAGTACACTGAACCATAGTCCAATGGAAAGGGATGGCCAGATAAGCATGGACAAAAACAGTTTAAGCGTGCTCATGTTACCGACAAAACGTGCGGTAAATTGGCCAATCATAATGCTCCATGCAAACCACCAAAACAAATAAAACGCATGGTAGTCATTGATAGGCAGAACAAACTGTTCTAAATGTTCGAAGTAGCTGGTTAGCAGTGGGAGTGTATTTATATAATCGCTCGCTGATACCTCGTCAGACATAAAGGCAACGCTGCCAAGCCCAATAATTAGGGCAAAAAACAGGCCTCCGGAAGACAAGCTTAAAATTTTAACAAACTTAATATCGGTACTGGAATAGACTGAAAACAAAATAGTGGCACCGACAATCAGTGCATAGTACCAAGGAAAGCCGTCACCAACCGCAATCTCAGGTAAATACCAACTTAGGTTAGCAAACAGCAAGTGAGCTGTAAAAGCACAGGTGCCAATAATGACGATGTTATTGCACCACTTAACCAAAGGGATTTCAAAAAATTTAACTTTAGGCTCAATTGCGCAGAAGTAAAAACAGGTCACAAAATAGATAGCCCAGACAAGGAACCCCCAAAAACCAAATTCAATCGCTAGGGGATTAGTAAAGGCGTATTCGCTGTTTTCTTGGATATCGGCATACACTGGGAACTCTGTCAGCGGGAACATGATCAGCCCCACATCTAGGCCAGAAGTAAACAATATGGCAATAAAGGTAACGGTTGAAACTGGGTAGCGGCCATTAAGCCTAAGATTCCCCCAGCGGGCTAAAATGAAAACCACCATCGCCATAAAAAACAGCATTCCAATACTTACCAGCGTTAACATGTCACATCTCGCTTTGCCTGATTACTGCGCTGACGTTGCTGCCATTCAGGGTCTTTATAAACCTCAACATCGGTTGCAGGTAACACCTGTTGCTTTATAATATCAGCAGCTCGCTCTGCAACCATCATGGTCGGCCCATTGAGGTTACCGTTTGGCACGGTGGGGAAGACAGATGAATCGACAACCCGAAGCCCCTGTAAACCACGTACTTGCATTTGCGGATCAATGACAGCCATCTCGTCGTCCGCTGCGCCCATGCGACAAGTACCGCACGGATGATAAGCGCTTTCGACTGTTTCGCGCACGAATGCATCTATTTGTGCATCAGTTACGATGCCATCTCCGGGCTGGATTTCATCACCCCGATAAGCATCCATGGCAGGTTGCGCAATAATCTCACGCGACAATCTAACACAGGCGCGAAATGCTTCTATATCGTCTGCATGCTGCAAATAGTTAAACTGTATGCGTGGTGGGTTAAGCGGGTCTGCATTTTGGATCTTTACTGAGCCACGGCTTTTTGGCTTATTATGTCCAATATGCAACTGGAAGCCATGACCATCAAACGCCGATTTACCATCGTAACGCATAGCGGCTGGAAGAAAGTGATATTGCAGATCTGGCCATT
>JBLHMY010000186.1:0-5034 GCA_047621065.1 Glaciecola sp.
ACTCGGTCTAGTTTGCTGTTATTTTTCACAAGAATAGTAGGGATACCGCTGGGTACCCGAGTACCGGCAAGATTGCCCGTCATATCCTGTGATTTGATTTCAACTATTTTCAATCAAACTAGCCTGTTAATTAATTTTGAGAAACATTCGTCTTGTAGGCATTAATAAAGTTTGCCATCAGGATGTTATAGTATAACGTTTTAATGAAAAAATGAACCATTATTATATTTAAATTTTAATGGCTGTTTATATGTTTAATAAAATTAATATACAGACCCGCCATATTTATCAACATCAATAACAGTTTGTATTAATACCAGAATCGCTTTTACATTAACGACTAATCTTGAGCACTTATTTTGCGGCTTGATTCGCCAGCATCTAAAACTGATACGTTCATTGCTAAGCGGGGGTTGATTCTAAATTTGTCGGTTTCACCTAAATACTCACTCACGGTAATAAGCTCTATGTCATTAGGTAAATTAGACAATTCTTTTTGCAAAAATTGCAGAGTAATTGGGTATGGGTGAGCAATTAAAATAGCTTTTTTATGCTGCCTTGCTCTCTTTATAGCCAGCGCAAACTGGTGCGCCAAAAAAGCCGGTGTTTGTATATGGTCTAAAAATACATGACGGCTCGCAACTTTCACACCCTGTTGCTTTGCAATAAGCCGAGCCTTAGTAAATCGAGTAGTGCGGCTGTCTACAAAAAATAAGTTGTTCGCTTCTAACTGATTCATGAATGTGGTCATTTGCAGAGTCATTTGAGTTAATTTACTGCCCATATGGTTATTCACACCAACCGCATGAGGAACTGTTTTAAGTGCATTTAACAGCGCACTTTTAACCTCTTTTGGATACATATTGGCCAACAAAGGACCGGGTCCTAAATTTTCTTTATGTAGCGACTCCATTGGCATATGTAGCATTACTTCTCTATTTTGCTGTGAAGCCCAGTGTGAAAATTGAGTAGAATAATCAGTATGCGGTAATATAGAAAATGTTATGTTTTTTGGAAGAGAAAAGGCTTTAGCATCAGACGCTTTCGCGCCGATGTCGTCTATAATAATGGCTAATTGAAATTTTTGAGTAACATACGTATTTGTATAAGAAGCAGACTCACCCGCTGGTGAGTTGTCGATAGGAGAATTAAAAGCAGCGGCTCCAAAAGTGAAAGCCAAAATTGCTACTAAGAAAATTGTTACTCTATTTATTTTACTAATTTTGTTAACACGCATAAAGTCTATTAGTTGTTAATACAAAGCATATCAGCAAGTTGCAAGAATTACACCTAGTTGTGGAAACCATCGCTTATAGCCTGGTTTTAGTTAATAATTAGCATCCAAAAATATCAGTCAATTTAAGCATAAATGCCTATAAGCCCCAATACAAACAGTATTCATCTGCGGCATAGAACTAATTCCACTGAAAAAATTTAGTCTTTGAGCAACATACTAATCGATACAACAAAAACATTTAAACAAATCAAGTGACAACAAACTGACTCATTTGCGAAAGTCGACAGCTTAAGCAAATTTTTGACGCTTAACCATGAAGTAGCTAATATCAAACTGGGCTTTCATAAAAATTTCGTACATCATGATTGTATGCGGGTAACTATTTGCTGCACAAAATCAAAAGAACAACCATAGTTTAGGCGAAAGAAATTATCGTCGCCAAAATCTTTACCAGGCGAAGGTCCAATGCCCTTATTTTCAATCCATGTTTGTGTATTACTTACCGCTAATTCACTTGCATTCACCCATAATAAAAAAGTTGCCTGAGGCGACACTGCGCTTAAACCATCAGTTTGATTAATTGCATTTACTAAATAGTCTCTATTTGTGCGCAAATATGCCAGCTGTTGTTCGCGCCATCCATTACATTCATTAAAAGCCGCTTCTACCGCTACTAAGCCCAATACATTGGGCCAAGGCACAAGACCCCCAGCCGCTTTATTAAACTTTGCTCTTACACCGGCATTAGGAATTATTGCAAATGAAGTACCTAGCCCAGCCACATTAAAAGTTTTACTTGCGGCCATAAGCGTAATTGAACTGTCACTAATACTGTCTACTGCACCAGCGGGAATATGCGCAACGTCATCAAGTACTAAATCGCAATGAATCTCGTCGCTACACACAACAACACCGTGTTGACTGCATATAGCTGCAACCCTGTTTAGCTCATCCTTGGTTAAGACAGAGCCTACTGGGTTCATAGGATTACATAAAATAAACAGCTTACATTTAGGCTTCGCAGCTTGCGCCTCTAACTCATCAAAATCGAGCGTATAGCGATTATCTAGCATTACCGTGTTAATACACACCGCCTGCAAGCCATTTAAAGCAGGCGCCGCGAGTATAGGAGGATAATTAGGTGTTTGAATTATGACAGAGTCACCCGGCTGACAATAAGCTTTACACGCCATATTAAATGCAGGTACCACGCCCGGCGTCCAAACAATCCAATTCGCTTGTATCTGCCAATCATAATGTTGCGCGCACCAGTTTATAATAGCATCGCTTGCCGGCGTATAATGTTTTGGTAATGTATAACCAAGGGCACCGTGCTCAATTCGCTTTTTTAGCGCATCAGCTATTGGACGCGCACAGATGTATTCAGTGTCTGCAATCCAAGCGGGGAGTATGTCTCGTCCTTTATACCTTTCCCACTTATAGGCAAAAGTACCATCGCGCGAAGGCGTGTTGTCAAAGTTCATAAATAAGTCTCATTGAAGAGTGAATTAGGCAAACTGCCTTAACTGGAATATTACATGATGTATTAAGGTTACTCTAAACGCATTAATAAAATAAGTGCAAAGAGACACAAATATTTATTAAATATGCTGCTCTATCTAGATTATGTATATGCTGAACAGAAAACTATGATTGAAAGTATCAATCGTAAAAGCTGCATAAATAACAGTGGGGATACTAGTTAACAGTGGTATTTTTAACATTCACGCGTAGCTTGTTAGGCTACGCGTGAACCGTCAAATCTATTCTTTTGTTTTTGCTGGGCGTGAAAAACGCTTGCGTTCGTTCTCAGTCAATAACTTCTTACGAATACGCGTACTTATTGGCGTTACTTCTACTAGCTCGTCGTCATCAATAAATTCTAACGCTTGTTCTAGCGTATAAACAATAGGCGGCACTAAAGTTTGCGCTTCGTCGGTACCAGAGGCACGAACGTTTGTTAGCTGCTTGCCTTTAAGAGCGTTTACCGTTAGGTCGTTTTCACGAGTATGAATACCAATGATCATACCTTCATATACTTCAACACCGTGACCAATAAACATACGGCCGCGCTCTTGTAAGTTAAAGATTGCGTTAGTTAACGCTTTACCCGTAGCGTTAGCGATTAACACACCATTTTTACGTAGGCCAATATTACCGCCTTTGTGTGGACCATAATGATCAAACGTATGGTATAACAAGCCCGAACCAGAGGTCATGGTCATAAAGTCGGTTTGAAAGCCTATTAAGCCGCGGCTTGGAATAATAAAGTCAAGGCGTACACGGCCTTTACCATCTAAAGACATGTTCGACATTTCAGCTTTGCGTAAGCCTAACTGCTCCATCATAGAACCTTGATGCTTCTCTTCAACGTCTACAGTAAGGGTTTCAAATGGTTCAAGTAGTTGACCGTCTTCTTCTTTTAATATTACTTCAGGGCGCGATACTGCTAACTCATATCCTTCACGGCGCATATTTTCAATTAGTATGCCCAAATGAAGTTCACCTCGGCCCGACACCCTAAATTTATCTGGGTCACCTGTTTCTTCAACACGTAAAGCAACGTTATGAATAAGTTCAGTTTGTAAACGCTCAAGGATATTTCTTGAGGTTACATACTTTCCTTCTTTTCCTGCAAATGGAGACGTGTTAACTTGGAATGTCATTGTAACGGTAGGCTCGTCTACCGACAATGGTACTAATGCGTCTACTTTGTTTACATCGCACACGGTATCAGAGATTTTAAGTTCACCTAAGCCAGTAACAGCTACAATGTCGCCCGCTTCTCCCGACTCAACATCATTGCGATCAAGACCTAAATAACCTAATACTTTGCTTACTTTAGCATTACGCTTTAAGCCTTGCGCGTTAACCACAGTAACTTGTTGGTTAACTCTAACAGTACCGCGAGTAATTCGACCAATACCGATTACACCAACATAAGAGTTGTAATCGAGCTGGGAAATTTGCATTTGAAGTGGACCATCTGGGTCCGCAACTGGCGCAGCTACCTTACTAACAATCGTTTCAAACAAAGGGGTCATATCTTCAGATTTAACGTCGGCATCGTTTGATGCCCAGCCGTTGAGTGCTGAAGCATATACTACATCAAAGTCTAGCTGGTCGTCTGTAGCACCTAAATTATCGAATAAATCAAATACTTGATCCATAACCCAGTTTGGGCGTGCGCCCGGCTTGTCTATTTTATTAATAACAACAATTGGTTTTAGACCTTGCGCAAAAGCTTTTTGCGTCACAAAACGTGTTTGCGGCATAGGGCCTTCTTGCGCATCAACGAGGAGTAAAACAGAGTCGGCCATAGACATAACACGTTCTACTTCACCACCAAAATCGGCATGTCCTGGAGTATCAATTATATTAATTCGATACCCATTCCAATTTATAGCGGTATTTTTAGCAAGTATTGTAATGCCGCGTTCTTTTTCAATATCGTTTGAGTCCATTACGCGCTCTTCAGCTTGGCCACGACTTTCTAAAGTGCCTGATTGTTGCAAAAGTTTGTCTACCAATGTTGTTTTACCATGGTCGACGTGCGCGATTATCGCGATATTGCGAATATTTATTGCTGACATTACAGATTCTCATTAGGGGCTGTTTGCGCAAATATGCGTAGATACAGCTCGTTGTGATGGTTTAGATGGGCGCGGATTGTACAGATTTATTGCTTAATAAGCGACAAACTTTGCTGTTTTATCATTAAATATTCACATTAGGTTTAATTCATCGCATTTTAGTTGCACCACACCCTCGCCAGTACTGCACCCATAAAGTGCAAG
>JBLHMY010000187.1:0-4983 GCA_047621065.1 Glaciecola sp.
GTTTATATGAAGCGTTGTGCAAGCGCTACGGTGCACCTGAGAATAACCAGCCGCTGTTAATAATGGCGATGGGGAAATTGGGTGGTAATGAGCTAAACTTTTCATCCGACATTGACCTTATCTTCACTTATCCCGAGCAAGGAGAAACCCAAGGGCAAGCACACACCAAGAAGTCGATAGAGCATCAAGTGTTTTTTACGCGATTAGCGCAAAAGCTCATTACGATGCTAGGCCAAATAACTCAAGACGGCTTTGCCTACCGAGTAGATATGCGCCTTCGACCCATGGGTGAGAGCGGACCTTTGGTGCTGCCGTTTAGCGCACTCGAGAGCTACTATCAAGAACAAGGCCGTCAGTGGGAACGCTTTGCTATGCAAAAAATGCGCGTTGTAAATGTAACCCCATATAACCAGTTCCTTTACGATATTATTAGGCCCTTCGTTTACCGAAAATACATCGACTTTACTACCATTGAGTCTATTCGTGAAATGAAAGGATTAATAGAAAAAGAAGTACGGCGAAGACAAATTAGCCACAATATTAAACTTGGCCAAGGCGGTATTAGAGAAGTTGAGTTTTTTATACAAAGTTTGCAGTTGATGCATGCTGGTAGACAGCCGGATTGTCAGCTGTCATCTATTTTGGAGTCTATGCAAGCACTGCAAAATGCGCAGCTTACCGGCAATATTAATATGCAGCAGTTAAAAACTGACTATTTGTATTTACGCAAAGTTGAACACTATCTGCAAATGTTTAACGATGAACAAACCCAAACGCTTCCCTTTGCCGATAATAAGACCAATGAAGCAGGCGCACTTATCAATCAAGCTCGGCTCAGCGCCTTGTTAGGCGATACTAATTATGCGCAATCCAGCGCAAACATTATTGTGTGTATGGCCCGCATCCACGACGTTTTTAAAAGTATTGTAAGAGACGCTAATAAGGTCCAAGCACCTAATGTCACAGGTGCTTTAGACAACCAAAACAAGCGCTATGCTAATGATAAAAAAGACGCCTCAATTGACGTAAACCCAAACACTATAATCGCAAATGCCCTTGACGATATTTGGCAACTCTCACTGCCAAAATCAGAAAGCATAGACGCTCTTGAAAAAAGTCTAAGTGAAGATGCCGCCGAAACTTTCATTGATTTTATTTTGAAGTTTAAAAAGAAAACCGAACGAGCTGGCGTTAGTAGCCGGGCGTTAAAATCTATTAATAAACTTATGCCACTGCTATTAAGTGAAATGGTAATTATAGAAGGCGATTTCGACGACGATGTATTTACTGATCAAGCGCAGGGCATCTTTGATATTCTGCAAACTATTTGCGGACGGGTAACATATATAGATTTGTTGCTGGAAAATCCTAAAGTACGTCATCAATTGTTGCACTTGTGTAAAAAAAGCCTATGGGTTGCTCAACAAATTGCCCAATACCCAATATTGCTCGATGAATTATTACATCCATTGTACTTAGACAAAAACGAACTTTCCTTGGCCCAATGGAAAACCAATTGCGCCAACCAGCTACGTCAATTTATGCTCAGATTAGACATTCAAGACGAAGAGCAAACTATGGACCGCTTGCGCGAATTTAAGCACACCAGTCAGTTGCGTATAGCAGCAGCCGATATATCAAGTACAATTGCCATAAATCAGGTAAGCGACAAGCTAACTCTGTTAGCAGAGGTTGTTATGCAACAAGTTATTGACTTAGCTTGGCAGCAAATTGTAAGTTTATTTGGACAACCTAGCCTTGCTGATGTTGAAAAAACTGATGAAATTATGCATAAAAAGCTAAGTGATAATTTTCATACTTACGCTAATTCAAACTATCAAAATGATCATAACAAACAAATAGCACTTATCGCATACGGTAAATTTGGGGGCGCAGAGTTAAGCTATGGTTCCGACCTCGATGTAGTTTTTCTACATAACGCTGATTTATCTCTTAGCACCGACAGCAGCGGCAGTCGCAAACAGATATCCAACCAAGAGTTTTATATAAAGCTAGTTCAGCGAATTTGCCACATATGCACCACTAAAACATATAGTGGTATTTTATACGATATAGATCTTCGCTTACGGCCCTCAGGTAATTCTGGATTGTTAGTCAGCCATATAGATACGTTTTTACATTACCAAGAGTCGACCGCATGGACCTGGGAACATCAAGCCTTAGTAAGAAGTCGCGTAATAGTAAGTAACCCTTCATTAGCGCTGCAGTTTAACGAGGTGCGTCAAACTATACTTTGTAAAGCACGCGACCCAATATTACTGAAACAACAAGTACTAGAAATGCGTAAAAAAATGCGCCTACATTTAGAAGTGAAGCAGCCCAAACAAGTGGATATAAAACAAACCAAAGGCGGCATAGTCGACGTTGAATTTATGGTGCAATATTGGATTCTGGCAAATGCTTATAAACACCCTGAAATAACAAAATGGTCTGACAATTTGCGCTTACTCGACGCCCTGCTATCAATAAACACAATTGATGATATACAGCAGCAAAAACTCACCAGCGCCTATTTAACATTACGCCATGCCACCCACAGAATTCAACTTGCCAATAGAAAGCTAGCCCGCGGCGGCAATAAACTCAGTAAAAAACTAATCAAAAGCTTTGAAGATGTGCAACAGCATTTTGATAAGCTATTTGGTAAGGACTTGGTTTGAGGACTAATTAAAATTTAATTAATAAAGTAAGTTTTAATAATACTGCAAAGACCCATTGCTCTTGTTGCAGTTGTCTCTTAAATAATCTGACTCGCGCACGGTAATCACAAGTGCACGTTTATCGGTGCAGAAATAAACCATTATTGGTTGGTTAAAATTGCTGTCTACTGCATCTGCAATTTCTTCAAGCATACCCACTAAGGTAGCGTTTGACTGGTATCTGTGGCGAACCATAAAGTCTTGGTTAAGATCCCAAACAAGGTTAAAACCTTCACTGGCAACATGCGCATTGGCCTCTTGCATAAGGGTGCTTTGTGCAGAGAAAGAGCGTTCTTTATAATTTCCTTCCCAATTATCAATTGGCCTATAATTTTTCGGACTTACCTCTTCAATAACATTTCCTAAGGGCAACTCATTTTGCGCTTCTAGCATAATAGTATATTTGCCATAGCGCTCTAAAATAGGATCGCTTGAGGATTGTTTAAACTCTGCATAAAAACGAGTAACACTAGCCGCTATGCCCTGTTCTTGTTTACCATCGGAGTTTGCAGAAACCGCCAGCGATTTGCCAAGCTTTGGCTCATACGACAAGAAAGCAAAAGCGCAAGCGACAACCGCAACCATAACGCCAATGCGACTTACCCAAAACTTTGTGTTTTTACTCATTGCCATTGTTTATATTTAGCTTATATACTTCGCTTCTACGCGGTTATCATATTTAAAATTAACAAGCTCTGCGTAACAATGTCGCTGCATTGTTGTGTAGCTACTAATTTTCGCAGTAAAGGCTATTTATAAAATGATTCAGGCGAGTCGCTTGGACGAGTTTTAAAACGTTTATGCATCCATAAATAACTTTCGGGCTGCTGTTCAACAGCATTTAAAATGTCAGTATTTAATAATGTTAACGCTTCCTCTTTACTAACCTTGTTATCGGCAAGATATTCGAGAGCTGAAATAAACTTAACAACGTAACCGGTGTTGGTGTATTGCGAGGTCAACAAGAATGGAACCGCATTGGCTCTGCTAGCAAACATGAGGGTTGCGGTGGTAGTTGCCGTTTTGCTCACGCCACCAAAAGGAACAAACAATGACTGCTTGGCACCGTAGTCTTGGTCAGGCAAGTACAAGCATAGTTCACCGTCATTTAATGCTTGAATTAAAGCCTTTGCGTTGCGTTTATCTACGAAGTATTTATTCGAATTTGTGCGGCCATGGTACTGTAAATAGTCCATAAGTGGATTATTATGCTTACGATAAAAACCAACCGATTGATGAGTATAGCCCAAGCCTCTGCAGCCAATTTCTAAGTTTACATTGTGAAGCGCGAGTCCAAAAACACCTTTGCCGCTGTCGAGTATTTTTTGAACTTCATCGAAACCTTCAACCGTACAGTGTTTTTGTACCCGCCAGCTTGGCCACCACCATCCCATAGCAGTTTCAAAAAGACCCATTCCAGTGCGGGTTATATTGGCTTTAAATATTTCGTCAACTTTTTCTTTAGGCCAGTCGTTAAAGCAAAGTTCTATGTTACGCTTTGCTACTTGCACACGTTTGGGGGCAACAAATTTGATAATCTGGCCAAAGCCTGCACCCAAGTTTCTAATTACCGTGAAGGGCAACCAGCTCAAACTGTAAAGAATAATAACGCCTATCCATATCAACCAGTAGTTTGGCAATAAAAAACGCCATGAGAATTTTGGCGCTATAACTTTTTTGATAGCAGCAGGCGCTTTTGCAGAGGAAGACTCTGAAGATACAGATGGTGTAGACAATGTGTTTCCTTTGTAAGGATATAAAACGCTATTGCATAGTCTACAATAACCGATAATTACCTACCACTTAAAACTCAGATTGAAGTGTAATGAAATGCTGTATTAGGGTTGGCCACGACTGATGTAAGACCGCTACTCATTTAAAAAGCATGCAACTGGTATGGAAATGCAGCTGCTATTAATACTTAGCCACTATATTCTTCAACTTTTTCACAAATGCCTCATAATTGCTGCTCGACTCATAATCAAAGTGATATTGATTATGAAAGCCAAAACTAAGTTTAACCAGTGCGTCTTCTATAAACAGTGTGTAACCGTCAAAATCAGTAAACGCGATAACACCATCAAGAGAATATTTACCGTCTTGTTGTTTGCCATTTTGCCTAATTTTCTCAAAAACTGATAGTAAAAATCGGCTGTCTAATTCATTTTTCATATATGTTCCCAATGTATGCCAAAGCACAAAATAAATATCGTTTTGCGCTTTGTTTGTTCTTGTGCACTGAACGTTAGTATAGCATACATAA
>JBLHMY010000188.1:0-4919 GCA_047621065.1 Glaciecola sp.
CTTGTTTGATTGCTGGCGGCTTTACTTTTTCATTATCGCCATCGCCGCTGGGCGCTTGAGTGGTGTCATGGTGACCCCGAAATGTGGCCACTTCAATAATTTCACGACCAAAGGTAATGTGAGCAAGTCTGAATCGTCTTCCAATCAAGCGGCAATTTCTAAAACAGGCTTTTATTTGTTCGGGGGTGGCATTGGTGACTACGTCAAAATCTTTTGGTTCTTTGCCCATTAGTTTATCGCGAATACAGCCACCCACTGCGTATGCTTTGTACCCATTTTTTATCAATGTTTGTAGCACTTTTAATGTATTGGGTGTTAAGTCAGAATTACGCATGCTATGAGCATCGCGATTAATCACCTCAGGGTACAGCTTTTGCACATTTGCCTCTTGTATTGTTTGGGCTTGGTTAGGGTTGTTAGCTTACTCCGGTTTGTCTATGTTGGTACTTGTTTTATTAACACCTGAACCGACAAACGTAGCCAATAAATTCTCTGGTTGTGAGTATACGCCATTTACCACTGAAATAAGAAGTTCTGATTGTTTTGGCATCAATTTGGGCTGCCAATTGGTAATTGCCCAGCTCAATATTTGATCAACCGTTAACATGTCCGTCATTTTTTCACTATTTAGGCCCAAATATGTAAGTGCCATTTTAAGATTTTCAAGGGCTTTTGCGTTATCAATAGCCGGAGAATAATGCTGTTTAGATAGCTTTTCATGAGGTTTTTGTACCACCATTGGAATGTGCATATATTCAGGTGCACGCTCAGATAAGGCTTGAAAAAGCGATAAATGGACCGGCGTAGTGTCAAGCAGGTCGTAACCTCTTACAATATGCGTTACTTTTTGTTCAATATCGTCTAACACAACGGCTAAATGATAGCAGAAAATACCATCAGCGCGTTTTAGTACCGGATCTTCAGTGGCGATGTTATGTGTAATATGTCTTTTGCCCCAAAACAGATCAACAAATTCACTATTGTTTGTGGTGTGTTTAAAGCGCGTAGAATTTGCCGTAAAGGGTAAACCCTTATCACGACAATGGCCATCATACGAGCCACTTCGAGCGCGAATTTGACGGCGCGAACAAGCACAGGCATATAAGTAATTCGAGTGTTGCAATTTGCTTAAATAGGCGGTGTAAATATGCTGGCGTTGACTTTGAAACAACACCTCATCGTCCCAATGTAATCCATGCGCTTGTAAGGTATCTAGAATTAATTGGATAGTGTGTTTTTCGACACGAGGCGTATCAATATCCTCAATACGAACAAGCCATCTGCCATTATTTCTTTTTGCATGTAAATAACTTGCCAGGGCGCAAAGTAACGAGCCAAAATGCAAGGGACCAGATGGGGAAGGTGCGAAACGGCCGCAGTATAAGCTTGCGCACTTACTGGCAGTGCTTGATTGTTTGGCAGAAGATAGGCGCACTGTGTCTGTCATTAGTTAGACCATTTATTCGCTATCGTGCAAAGATAATTGTCTAAGCGCTTTACACAGGAACAAGTAATCCTTGCTCCTGTATTTTACCGCCTAGCCTTGAAGCTGCTTCTCTTTAATTTCTGCCATAGTTTTGCAATCGATGCACATATCGGCAGTGGGTCTTGCTTCTAGTCGCTTAATGCCTATTTCAATTCCGCACGAATCACAAAATCCGAAGTCGTTTTCTTCAATGCGTTTAAGGGTCTTTTCTATCTTTTTGATAAGTTTACGTTCACGATCTCGGGTGCGCAACTCTAACGAGAACTCTTCTTCTTGAGCTGCACGGTCTACTGGATCAGGAAAATTGGCAGCTTCATCTTGCATATGGTGAACAGTGCGGTCAACTTCTTTTCGCAGTTGGTCGCGCCAAGCCATCAAAATTCTTCTGAAATGATCCATTTGAGCATCATTCATATATTCCTCGCCTGTCTTCTCCTGATAAGAAGACAATCCAGCAAGGGCTAACAATCCAATTGATTTAGTAACTTCTGTTGGCATTTGGCCATTCCCCTATGTTTAACAATCCGAGCATGCGGTTTAAACTTCGATTTTTACGCAATGATCTTTACTTCGATAAGTCAGTTTACAAACGGTAATAATACGTTGTATCCATGTATTCAGACCATTACTATCAAAATTCAAGGACGGTAGAATGGGCATATTTAAAAAAAAAGCAATCTTTTTTTAACTAATAATGGGTATTTGATGCGATAAACTTATATTGGTCTCGCTTAACACGCACGCATAACATAGTATTTCTACCCCCTGTGCTGCCGCAAACTCAACCGATACAGCATAGTCTGGATCGATGCTATCGGCAATCTTAAATTGCGTAATACTTTCGCGCATTACACAAAATAAAAGTTTTGCTTGAAACCCTTGTTTGCTCAAGTTTGCTAATTCGTAGCAGTGTTTTTGGCCTCGTTTGGTAACGGTGTCGGGAAACATAGCAAGGCTATTGGCAGCTAATGTGACTGATTTCACCTCTAAGTAACAGTCGGGATGACCATCTTCTTGAAGTAAAAAGTCGATGCGACTGTCATTATATTTTTGTTCAGGGATAATAGTACCGTATTGCCCTACCTGTAGAATATGGTGCCTTTCTAAGGCGCTTTTTACGACTTTATTTGCATTATTGGTGTTGATACAAATTTTGTGACCGCTGGGGTCAACAGCATATTCCCATGTGTATTTATATTTGCGCTTTGGATTAGTTGATTCACTAAGATAAACTGTGGAATGCGGGTCGCAACAACCAGTCATCGCACCTGTGTTTGGACAATGTACGGTGGTTGTCTCTCCACTAGGTAATATTACGTCAGCCAAAAAGCGTTTGTAACGTTTTATTAAAACTGCCTGCGTTAATGCTGAACTAAAGCTAAACATTTGTTATTATTTGCCTCTCATAAAAATTTACTCACTATTGTGGAGCATTAATGTCGTATTTTATAGTGGAAATCAGCCAACAGGCTGCACCCGCCCCTTATTCTTCGTCAAGCCTAGTGTCTTTTAAAGCAGACGGCGCTGTTATTCATATGCAAGCTAGCCAAGGTTTCCCAGTAAGAGCTTTACAAAAAGCAACGCGAAAAATAGCCGCGCTGGGTGTTAACGATATTCGTTTTGTTGGCCCATGGACTATGGAAGAACAACGTTTGTTTGTGCAAAGTTTTTGTGGTTCAAATTTTAGCGGCCATTTTGAATGGGCTAATCCTGAACACAAAATAGAGCTAGAAAACTACCTTAATGCATTGCTCTTTACGCGCAAAATGATTAATCAAACGCCAGAAGAAATGAGTCCTGAGTCGTTAGCAGATCAAGTAGAGCATTGGTTAAAAGAAGTTTCAACAACCCAGCTTAAAATAAAACGTTTAACGGGCGAAGAGTTAAAACAGGCTGGCTGGATGGGTATTTATGAAGTAGGCCGCGGTAGCGTACGCCCACCTGTTTTTCTGGAAATTGATTATCACCCTGCAGGGGCGCCTAACGATGTCGCAGTTGCACTAGTAGGTAAAGGAATTACGTTTGACAGCGGCGGTTACAGTATTAAATCTAGCGAAGGTATGTTAGACATGAAGTGTGATATGGGCGGAGCAGCCACTGTCGCCGGGGCCTTGGGACTTGCTATTATGCAGGGCTTAAATAAACGCGTTAAGTTATTTTTATGTTGTGCAGAAAACTTAATTAGCGGACACGCCTACAAGCTTGGCGATATCATCACCTATAAAAACGGCACTACCGTTGAAATAGTCAATACCGATGCTGAAGGTCGTTTAGTGCTGGCAGATGGATTAATAGCTGCTAGCGAGACAAAAGCAGCGCTTATTATAAATGCAGCAACGCTAACAGGCGCTGCAATAGGAGCGCTTGGCAAAGATTACAATGCTTTGTTTAGTATGCATGATGAAGCGAGTAAAGCATTTTTAGCAACATCAATAAAAATGAACGAACCTCACTGGCGTTTACCACTGGAATTATGGCATCAAGGACAATGTCCATCTCCTTTTGCAGACACCGCAAATAGCAGTACACAAAAAGGCGGAGGAGGAGGAGGCGCGTCTAATGCCGCTGGGTTTTTATCAAGGTTTGTTGACCACCAAACATGTGCTTGGATCCATTTAGATATTGCGGCTGCATATAGTCGTAATTCTACCGAATTCATGCCCGCAGGTGGCACTGCAGTTGGAATACGTTCTATTGCCAATACGCTTTTGCAAGCGTGACAAACTAGAAGGTTAAATGCCGCCTAGGCGTGCAGCTAACTCTTTGTATTTAGCTACAAGGCCTTGGTCGAACATAGGTTCGTGTTCGGCATTTTGTTCTTTTGAAATTAACAAACTCTCACGCTCAAGAAGCAGCACGCGTGCTTCTTGGAGCGATAAAAAGTTTGCTACTTGTGAGACTGACATTAATGACATTCTTATCTCTTAGGATGTTGTGGGGTGTTTGTCTTCAATGTAACGACCGTATAGCTTAGAATAAATTGCAAACCGGTTATGTTTAAAAGGCTACACAATTAATGATTGAAGTGCTTTCTGCAGCTACCCTGCTATTTTTAATTATGGATCCCCTTGGCAATCTACCTATTTATATGTCGGTGTTAAAATCGATTGATCCAAAGCGCCGCACTTGGGTCATATTTCGTGAACTGTGCATTGCGCTTCTTATATTATTTATATTTTTGTTTAGCGGACAAGGCTTACTTACTTTTTTGCAAGTAAAGCAAGAAACTGTGAGCATTGCTGGCGGTATTATCCTTTTTATAATAGCCATAAAGATGATTTTCCCTAAGCCCGGTGGGGTAATGAGTTTGCCCGAAGGCGAAGAGCCTCTAATTGTGCCCTTGGCTGTGCCTATGGTTGCTGGGCCATCGACTATGGCGGCGCTTATTTTATTGGCTAATCAACAACCCGATAAAATGATGGAATGGAGCCTG
>JBLHMY010000189.1:0-4891 GCA_047621065.1 Glaciecola sp.
TTTTTATTTACCAACTCTTCTAAGTTGCAATGCATACCCAAAATAATGGGGGTAGTATGGCTAACATCTAACTGCAGTTGTTTGGCAATGCCGGTTAAACAGGCTCCTACAATAATATTGGAAATATCCATTAAGGTCTCAAGTTCAGATAGCTCATCTTGTTTGTCATAACCAAGTAAAGTGTTCAAACTTTGCACGTGCGTATCATTAAACAAAATAATCGCTTCACCCGTTAATCCTTGTCCAATGAAGCCTTTTGATAGCGCAGATACCGATTCATTTTTGTCAATCTCGGCAATGGCCATGCTCAACTCGTTGCTATGCACAATGCTAATATTAGGCACGGGAAGATCAACAAAAACATCAAGTAATTTGGCAAGATTTTTACCCGCTTGACCCATTGCCACGTTACACAGTTCGCGAAATAAATCGAGTTTATCGTTAAGCTGATTACCCATTTTATTGCCTTTTTGGCGTACTTCGCTTTTTCCTTCACCTTCATAAATTCCAAATTTACGCAAAATATCTACTAACTTGGCATTGTTAATAGGCTTTTCAATAAATTCTAATGCCCCCATTGCTAGCATGCGTTTGCGTGCTTCTTGTTGGACATCCCCCGACACCACAATAACGATAGTTTGCAGATCCTTTTCACGAATAACCTTCATGGTCTCGTAGCCGTCCATTACCGGCATATTTAAATCAAGAAAAAGCACGTGGGCATTGCCTTTCTCAATTTGCTCGATTGCCTTTTGGCCATTCTCAGCAAAATTAATATCTACGTCCCAGTCATCGGGTAGCGAGCGCGCAATTGCTTTGCGAGCAAAAGATGAGTCATCACATATGACAATGGGTAGCGACATTATTTACCTTATATTGATAATATTTAGCTTAGATGTATAAAAGCGAACGTCTATTGCATACTACTGTTTAGAAATAGGCCGCCCTAACTTACATTGCAATCACTTTACAAACAAAACTGACATTTAAGAATAAACGCTTAACTTAATAGATGCAACAGACATGTTCTAAGGCCATGTTCATGAAAACATGGCAGTTATTAACTTAAATACGTAGGTCGGGTAAGCCAAGGCTATATTTTTGATTTTAAACAATTATTTATTCGCCATAGTTCTTCAGTAAATAAAGAGCAATTTTGTTATAAACCCACATATTTTAACAAACTTGCATGCACTTGGCCTTCGTGTGCATAATGATGTACGAAAAATAATAAAAATAAAAAAGGATGCATTCAATGCAAACCCCCGATACAGGTCATGGTCAAATTGACCGTACCAATGACACTCGATTTTTCGGCCATCCTAAAGGACTATCCACACTAGCATTTACTGAGATGTGGGAGCGCATGAGTTACTATGGCATGCGCGGGCTTTTAGTTGTATTTATGGCTTTGGCCGTTCAAGACGGCGGTTTTGGTCTTACCGAACAAAAGGCAAACGCTGTATATGGTCTTTACACCGGCGCGGTCTACTTCACCGGACTACTTGGTGGATGGATGGCCGACAGACTAATTGGCGGCCAAAAAGCAGTATGGTATGGCGGCATTATAATAATGTTAGGGCATATCTCACTTGCAATTCCAGGCACCAATACCTTTTTCTTTGGCCTTATATTGGTGGTTTTAGGCACCGGCTTATTAAAGCCCAATATTGGCGCAATGGTAGGTCAACTATATTCAGACACCGATCAACGCAGAGACAGTGGCTACACTCTTTATTATTTAGGTATAAATATTGGTTCTGCAATTGGTGGCTTTGTATGTGGTTTAATGCAAGTGAAGTATGGTTATCATGCCGCATTTGGGGCTGCTGCTGTTGGTATGGCTTTTGGCCTAATTCAATACAAACTAACCGCGGGCAACATAGCCGCTGTTTTCGACAAGCCTACGGTAAAAATGTCGAGTAATGTGGTGAAGTTTAGCTGGTCTATTATTGCTGGAATATTGATGGTGCTGGCCATAGTTACTAGCCTTGCCATGATGGGCTCTGTTGTTATAGACCCTATAGCAATCACCGGTTATATTGCAACTATCGTTTTTTCTATCTTTATTCTTTATTTTGCTGGTATCTTCTTTAAAGGAGGACTTAGCAGTTCAGAAAAACGTAATGTGGGCGCGTTGTTCTTAATATGTATTGCTTCCATCTGTTTCTGGGCTGGTTTTGAGCAAGCAGGCTCTTCGTTTAACTTCTTTGCTGAAAACAATACTGACAGAATGTTAGGCTCTTTTGAAATACCTACACAATGGTTTCAATCGCTAAACCCCATATTCATTATTGTGCTTGCCCCGTTTTTCGCAGCATTATGGATAAACCTTTCAAAAAGAATGATACGTCCAACCTACAGCGTTAAGTGTGCAATTGGTTTAATCATTATGTCGACGGGCTTCTTTGCTATGTTTTTTGCCGCACAATTTGCAGCAAACTCAATGAAAGTAGCTCCTACATGGCTAGTTGCTACTTATTTCTTACATACCGTTGGGGAATTATGCTTAAGCCCAGTTGCCTTAAGTGCAGTAAGTAAGCTTTCTCCAAAGAGATTTGCAGGTCAACTAATGGGTGTATTCATACTTACCTACTCTATTGGTAGCTTAGCTGCTGGTTTATTAGCAGGTTTGGTCAACGCTGGCGATGCTGTAGTAGAACCTTCGGTATATATGAAAGTTGCTCTGTTTGGTACAGCTGCGGGTATCATTTTGTGGTTATTGTCGCTTAAAACAGGAAAATGGGAAAAAGTGCAAGGCAAAGAAATCTAAACATTTCTACTTATAAAATGGCAGACCTATTTTTGCACAAACAGGTTTTGCCTTAGGCTCTGCAAAGTTACCCGTCGTCTCGCGACACGAAGGTAACGCAAGGCTGCACCATCGTTCAGCGCACCACAAGATACCTTGAAAAAGGTCTTAATGGTGCGCTTTAGTAAGCTGAGCCTACTTATGAACAAATACTCCACACTTGGCAGAAAAGCTTGCTCGCAAAGTTGCTGCACGGCCTCTTAAGTGAACGCAGTAAAGTATTGAATCAATTTAGATTATATCCAAGGAAATACTAATGAAAACCAAACTGTTAGCAATTACTACCGCTTTAATTACGATTATATTCTTGTCTGCTTGCAGTGCAATGATCAGTAATAATACGATGAAGCAATCTCAATCTAGTAGCTTAACTGATTTCCTATACCCAGATTCACAGAGCCGTGCTGCTATTAATGCCGAAATTCCGGTGCTAACTTTACCGGTTAAAGTAGGCTTGGCATTCGTTCCATCTGCCAGCATGAATCGCAATGGTATTCATAGTAAAGATCAGCTCGAATTATTAGAAAAGGTGAAAGCATCATTTTTGCAATACGATTACATAGATCGCATCGAAATAATTCCAAGTAATTATTTAAGCGGCGGTCAAGGCTTCACCACTCTTGAGCAGGTGTCGCGCTTATATGATGTTGATGTAATGGCGCTTGTTTCTTACGACCAAGTTACACAATCCTTAGAGAATAATGCAGCCTTATTATATTGGACCATCGTTGGCATGTACGTGATCCCTGGCAATGAAAATTCTATACAGACATTCGTTGACACTGCAGTATTCGATGTTAAAAGCAGAAAAATGTTGTTTAGAGCACCTGGTATTAACAAGTTGGAAAAGAGAACGACTGCAGTTGGTATTGACCGCGTCATGTCTGATAAATCAATTGAAGGGTTTAGTTTAGCAGTTGCTGATATGAGCACTAATTTAGATGCTGAGCTAGCACGGTTTGAAAGTCGAGTGAAGGAAGAAAAGGTTGCTAAGGTAGAGCTTCGTGACGGCTACAGTGGCGGCTCATCTAGCCTTTATGTATTGCTATATTTAGGGCTTATTTTGATCATAAGATTTCGTGAATCTAAATAACAAGACAATTTTCTTATACCTATAATTTTAGGCTCTGATATTGCCAAGGCGTCATTCACTTCAATTTTCAGATAGCGAAAAAAAATTAATAGAAGGTCGGTAAGATGATAGGAAGATTTTTAGTAATTATGTTGGTCATTACCGCTCCTGTTGCCATAGCGCAGTGGACTAACCATTATCCAAAACTGGACGATTTCGGTCATCAGATATATTTGGAACAACACGAACTTCCCATACACACTTATGGCGTTACTGATCCCGCACCGTCCCCTGATGGTAAAAGTATTGCAATTGCTTCCAAAGGTTGGATTTGGATACTCGATATAAATAGTGGCATTGCAACGCGTATCACCAGTGCGCAAGAGCTTGACTCTAGACCTCGCTGGTCATCCGACGGCAAACAAATTACCTTTGTACGCGACCAAGGTAACGATACCGCAGTGGTGCTGATGCATTTGGCCACAGGCAAGGAAATGCTAATTGATAGTGATGCAATAGACCTTGACCCTGAATTTTCAGAAGACGGTAGCCTATTATTTTACACCAGCGGCAAGTCGGGCTCACTCGAGCTGTATCAACGCAATATTGCCAGTGGCGCTGAACAACAAATCACCTCATTGCGGCAAGTAGTTAGAAACACTCGTCGCGTAGCAAATAACAAAGGCATTGTTTATTTGCATGGTTTAGGAGCAAAGCGCGTTTTAAGACATCGCGATTTCATAGCCGGTACCGATGAAATTATTCATGCGCAAACCCTCACTTATCACTTGTCGAGCGACATGCACCCAAGTTTGAATTTAATGGTCTACAGCGCGCCTATAGATAATGATTACCATCTTTACACCATGAATTTAGCCCATAAAAATGTGCTTAATAGGCTAACTAGCGGCAAAAGCTTCGCCCTTACCCCTGCTTTTAGCGCCAATGGCAAGCATATATATTTTGTTGAGTTAGACGACAATAGGCAGTTCCAGCTAAAACAAATT
>JBLHMY010000190.1:0-4868 GCA_047621065.1 Glaciecola sp.
GCCTTAGTTCCAAGCTTGCTGCTACAGCCCATTATTGAAAATTCAATGAAGCACGCTATTGCCAAAAATGAGCTTGGCGGCACCATTTCGATTATCGCAGCGGTTGTTCACCATGAGCTAGTACTAACCTTAAAAGACACTGGCGATAATGCTTCTTCTCCACCCAAGCACATTGCACAAAATATAACTCAAGACTTGGTCTCTGGAAAAGGCGTGGGTCTTAAAAATATTAAGCAAAGGTTGTCTGCTTTATATAACAACGCGTATCGTATAAATGCAATTTTCGAAGAGCAAGGCGGGCTAACTACTATTATTCATTTGCCACTAGAACATGAAAACAAGGTTGTTTAGATGACTCATTCTATTCGTACAGTTATTGTTGATGACGAACCATTAGCCTTACAGTTATTACGTGCAAAACTTGAGAAGATATCAGCAATAGAAATCGTGAAGGAGTGCAAAAATGGACGCGAGGCTATTTCTGCAGTAACTGACTTGGCACCTGATTTAATTTTTTTAGATATTCAAATGCCTGGCATTTCTGGATTTGATGTTATTGCACAATTACAAAGCGACATAATGCCTTTGGTTGTTTTTTCAACAGCTTATGAACAGTATGCGTTAGATGCATTTGATGCAAATGCAATAGATTATGTCCTCAAACCCATAGATGATGACAGGATAAACCGAGCGGTAGAACGCGCCAGAAAAAGAATAGCAGCGTTTAATGTTGCCCAACCAGATGAAACCTCTGGCGAGTCAATTAACGATCGCAAAACAAGCCTAGTCCAAGCGGTAGAAAACATCAAAACCGCTCGGCATGAACGCAGAAATGGTACTCACCATCAACCCTCTGAAGCAAGTACCGCAGCCTCCAAAATAGTAGTTAAAGACAGAGATGAAATACATATTTTAGCGCAAACAGAAATAGAATGGATTGATGCGGCAGGCGACTATGTTTGTATACATACCAAAGGCGAAACGCACGTAAAGCGCACTACCCTTAAAGAGATTTTAGACGAACTCGACGACCAAATATTTAAACGTGTACACCGTTCAACCATTGTGAATATGAGTTTTATTAAGAAGGTGTTACCGCATACCAAAGGCGAGTTTTTTTTGCTGTTAGGAGAATTCGATAAAATAAAGGTAAGTCGAAACTATAAAGAGGTGGTAAAAGATTTCCTGTCAACTTAATTGCTTGTCTTTTGACTCTATCAACACCACCTTAATCATTTTTTATTGCTCGCCCCATCTTATTTTATCTAGGCCATAGCAAGTGAGCACTTTATTTGCTCGCTGCCAAGAGGTAAACTGCTTGTCAGAATAAAATGAACTCTACTGAGCACCAAATGGCGAAACTATCTCTACAAGAACAACTACTAAAAGCAGGTTTAATAAACGAAAAGAAACTCAAGAAGGTCAAAAAAGGGTCAAAAAAATCGCGTGATCTTGCGCGCGAAATCAAAGCCGGTGTTGAAATAAGCAAACAAGCCTTGGTTGATCGAACAAAAGAGCTCAACGAAGTTAAAAAAGAGCAAGTCATTTCTAAAGAACTAAAAGCTCAGGTCAAGCAACTTATTGAAATGAACAGAGTTGATTTGAAGCGTGCTGACATTAAGTACAACTTCACTGACGGTACCCTTATTCGCTATGTATATGTAGACGAAGCTAGCCGAAAACATCTAATTGCCGGCATTTTGGCGATTGCTCGGTACGAAGGCCCAAATGAAACGATATATGCAGTAATACCTAGCATTGTAGCCAATAAAATTGCCCAGCGTGATGAGCAAACAATTCTCGAAAATAAAATACCAGAAGACGAAATCCTTGCCGAAGACGACCCATATGCCGATTATGTCGTGCCCGATGATTTGATGTGGTAGCCATGCTTATACAAATAAGCATGTTTGCACAAAGTACACGCTAGAATATGTCAAATCCAACAACTTGCTGGCGCTGTCCTGTTTGTGAATCACCTTTGTTTAGACAAATCCACCAGTGGCGATGTGTAAACCAACATAGTTTTGATATTGCCAAAGAAGCTTATGTCAATTTATTGCTGCCTCAACACAAAAACAGTAAAATGCCAGGCGACAGCAAAGAAATGGTATTAGCGCGTCGTGCTTTTTTGTCGCAAGACCATTATTTACCGCTAGCAAAGCATATTAGCAAAAGTTTACTTGATGAATTTTGTGCTAACAATATTACGCAAAACCACGTATCTATATTTGATGCCGGCTGCGGTGAAGGTTATTACCTAAACAGTATTGCCAAGCATATACTAACTGATAAAACAACCGACACCAAAAGGTCATATTCTTTTTGCGGAATAGACATTGCCAAACCTGCTGTACAAAAAGCAGCAAGAAGTCAGGTGCTAAAGCAACACAGCTTGTTTGAATTTGCAGTAGCAAGTTCATTTAACCTTCCTGTAATAAGCAATAGTCAACATGCCGTAATTCAAATATTTGCCCCTTCAAAAAGCGACGAAATATACCGAATACTTAAGGCCAATGGTCTATGGATAAGCGTTAATCCTGCTAGCGAACATTTATTTGAACTAAAAAATATGGTGTATGACAGCCCTGAAAAACACTCACCTGAGACTGGCGACGTTCACGGTTTCACTTTAGTTTCGCAACAAACGCTAAAGTTTGAAGTATTGTTGCCTAATGTCACTCAAAGACATAACTTACTCATGATGACCCCATTTTATTGGACTATTTCGCAACACAAAAAACAATCGTTGTTAGCTAATTTAATCAGCACTCACGCTCATTTTGACATCAAAGTATTTCGTAAAGTCTAGCTAACTTGTCCCTGGGTTTAATAAATCTATGGACGCGACTTACTAATATGTTTATTTTATTAATTACTTAGCGTCAAAGGATTAATAGTATGAAGTCTTGCTCTAGCTTATCTATCAACAAAGCCATCGCTTTGTTGATTTACGTGGTTTTTTCACTAGCCGGCATTAGCTTAGTAGATGCCAAAACTCCTGATACGCCTTTCGTAGAAATATACCACAAAAGTGCTGCTGCTATTATTGACGAAAATGCGTTATTTGAAGTACTAGGTATGGGCTACTCTTGGTCTGAAGGGCCTGTTTGGCTGCCGCAAGAAAACATCTTGTTGTTCTCTGACGTACCGCAAAATACAATCTTTCAATATAAACCAGGCGCCGGCGTATCGGTTTACCTTAAGCCATCAGGGGCGACACAACACAATGAACATGACTCAAGTCAAGGCAGCAACGGTTTACTATTAAACGAAAAGGGACAGTTGGTTATTATGCAACATGGAGACAGGCGCGTTGCCATTATGGATGCGCCGCTAAACGCCCCTAAGGCGCAGTTTTCTAGTTTGGTAGATAATTACGAAGGTAAACGCCTTAATAGTCCTAACGATGGCGTGTTTCATTCAAATGGCGACCTTTATTTTACCGATCCTCCCTATGGCTTAAAAGCAGGTCGAAAAGATACACACAAACTGCTCTCTTTTGACGGTATTTATAGGCTCGCGAAAAACGGAGAAATAAGCCTTGAAGATGATTCAGTACTGTATCCAAATGGCATAGCCCTTACAAATGATGAGACTAGGGCAATAGTGGCGTCGTCTAACAAAAGCGCTGCAAAGTGGTACCAATACGATGTTCAGGAAAACGGAAGGTTAAGCAATAAACGCATATTTTATGATGCTTCAAGCTTAGTGGGAAAAGACAATGAAAAAGGCTTACCCGACGGGATGGTAGTGCATTCAAAAGGCTATGTTTTTGCAACAGGTCCCGGTGGCGTATTTGTGTTTACTGAGGCCGGCGTATTACTGGCTAAAATAAGAACGGGGAAAGCTACCGCTAATTGTACTTTATCGGCTGACGAAAAAACCTTATATATAACAGCGCATAATACTTTGCTTTCAGTGGCACTTAGGTAGCTTTTGTGTGGGCGCCTGTTACTATTGTTGATGACATTATTCGAGACGATAGAGAAATCTGCCTTGAGTAATTACACAGTCTTATATTATAGACCGAATTAATTGTTGACAACTTTTCTCAAATCTTTAAATTTATATACACCAAGTAAACACAAACACTTAAAATTTAGCGACAAAGTTAGCGTTTGCGCCAGCTTTGTATTTCCCGGCACATTAAGAACAATAAACAGCCCAATCACCATAGAGAAACGAATGAAGCAAGAAACAATTGCATTACACGCAGGCTACAAAAGCGACCCAACCACAAAAGCAGCCACAACGCCTATTTATCAGACCACGTCGTTTACTTTTGACGATACTCAGCATGGTGCTGACCTTTTTAATTTAGTCGTTCCTGGCAATATTTATAGCCGTATAATGAACCCAACAAATGCTGTGCTCGAGCAGCGCGTTGCTGAACTTGAAGGAGGCATTGGTGCACTTGCTGTTGCTTCCGGTATGGCGGCTATTCGCTATGCCATAGAGGCTATTGCTGAAGTTGGCTCTAATATTGTTAGCTCAAGTCAACTCTACGGCGGTACTTATAATTTGTTCGCCCACACTTTTCCACGCCAAGGAATTGAAGCCCGTTTTGCGCAAGGTGAAGACTTCGAAAAAATCGCCTCATTAATTGATGAGAATACGCGTGCACTTTTCTGCGAATCAATTGGTAACCCCGCAGGCAATGTTGTTGATATACAGCGCTGGGCTGACATTGCACATGCCGCAGGCGTGCCTTTAATTGTAGATAATACAGTGGCCACACCAGTGCTTTGTCGTGCATTTGATCATGGTGCCGATATTGTAATTCATTCACTCACCAAATACATAGGTGGGCATGGCACCACTATTGGCGGCATTATTGTGGATTCGGGTAAATTTGACTGGGCTGC
>JBLHMY010000191.1:0-4857 GCA_047621065.1 Glaciecola sp.
TTTGTTGTTTAAGCTACGCACGGTTTCATCATCTAGATGGTCATAATGGTTGTGGGAAACAATCACAATATCTATTGCAGGCAATTTGTTGATCGGAATAGGTAAATCGACAAAACGTTTTGGGCCTGCCCATGAAACTGGACTGGCGTATGTCGATAAAAAAGGGTCTGTTAAAATGCTTACTTCAGCCGTTTTTATCAAAAAGCTAGCATGTCCTAACCAAGTAATACGGTCGCCTTCAATTGAATTTAGCAGTTGAATTGATACGAGCTGCGGCATTACATGTCCATTGGGAATGTCAGGCACAACCAACGAGTCCCATGCTCTTCGAATATAAAAAAGTGGCCCTTTAGAAGACGCAGTTTCTACATAGGGATAGTTTTGATAGCCGGTTGCGGTATGATGTTTCGGCGTGCTTTGAAGTGACTTTTTTTCAGAATTTTGAGACATAACAGAACTGCAGCCCATCAATATAACCAAGGCGAATATAGCACTAATAAGATACGGTTTGTGTTTCATCGACTCCCCCTACAACCCAATCTATAAAACAAATCATTAGTACAAATACTAACGACATTCACCACGTTGGTCATTGTGCATTACATGTTGGTAAAGATCCTTCAGTTTCACCTCTAAAGAAAGTTAAACCTTTGTAATATTCTGCTTTATTAAACCTTTGTAATTCAAAAGCTGTTGCGAAAAACCAGCTTGTATCTAAATTATATTACGTAGTAAAAACATTGTTCCTAATGAAAAAAAGGGTACTGTCAAGTTGACGAGCAGACTCACAAGCACGCAATAATCTGGAAATGAAAAACACTAATATTTATGCTGGATATCGCTATCCACCCCAAATAATAAGTCACGCCGTTTGGCTTTATCACAGATTTACACTTAGCTTGTGAGACATAGAAGAATTGCTGTCAGCAAGAGGCATTACCGTTAGTTACGAAACTATCAAAAATTGGTGTGATAAATTCGGACAAAGGTATTGTAGTCAAATTAGGAAGAACCCAGGGCAATTAGGTGATATCTGATATCTTGATGAGGTATTTATCAAGATCAACGGTGTTGTGCATTACCTTTGGCGGGCAGTCGACCAAAACGGCAAAGAGCTAGATATTTTGGTTGGGAAACGCAGCAACCAAAAGGCTACCATGAAGGTATTGACAATAGAGAGCCGTTTGCCAAATCACAATACAAACAACTGCTTGAGCTGTTTTGTTTAAGAGATTAAGATACTTTTCGTTTTAACTGATAAGTTTTAACTAATTAGCCACAATGCAAGAACGCGTACTAAAAGCGTATCCCGTTGGCGCATCATTGTCTTTTTTAACAACTAAAATATCATTTTCACTAATGTAAACAACACGCTCAATTGGTCCTTTTTGACAATGTGAATACCCAAATGCTTCAAAGTTATACACAAATGATGCGATTAATTTATCTAGGAAGTAGATTTTGGTAGATTTGTCATTTGTCGGCGCCAATCCAGACTCCTCTTTTTCGTTGCTGAGGGCTTCATCTTTTTCGACAGGCACACTTTGGGCCACATTCTGATTCATGATATTGTCAGATCTTGCTCGCCATTTCTGTTCAGCAGTAATTAATTCTTTGCGTTCTTCTTCGCTTAACATCTCTTTTTGAAGTTCATTTTCTATTATAGTTAAACCCATTTTAGTGACTTGGTCATCAACAATACCTTGTGAGTCGCTAGAAATACTTAAACCGGGCAAACGAAAAAAATTGAGTTGTTCACTATACCAAGCAAGCGAATTAAACATGGCCGCAGAAACAGGCACCAATAAAATTAAACGCACAATAATAAAGGTCTTCGGGAAAGCTTCTTTAGGTTTTGTTTTTCTGCTTATAATTCGCGCTAATACCAATAAGCCTCGAAATAAACGTAGTATTTGCATCACGCCGAAAATCACTATCATGGCCACTACGCTAACTACCATTAACCATAAAGGCAGGATTAAGAGAGTCGTTATCCCCAAAGTATGATAAAGCTGAGTGGGGTCAGCACTAATAACAATGTTAACTTTTTGAGATGCAACGGCAATTGTGAAATTTGCAATTGCGGCATACAAAACCAACAAAATCAGCCTGCCAAATGTTGATTCCCACACCGTTATAAATATAGCCCAGAGTTCTCTGGCCATGCCGAAAAAGGCAAGAACGCCAACAAACCATATTGCTGTGTTTGTTTCTGTTAAATCACCATCAACAACAAAAAATAATAATATTGCGACTACATAAATAATTTGATTGGTGTGCAGTTGTGCCCAGCGCGAGCCAAAACCTAAACGCCACCGTTTTATTTTTCCGACTAAGGTTTGTCTAATAGGAAATTCAGCATCTTGCTGTCCAGATGCCAAGATTTGTTCTTGCGGTTCTTGCAGTTCTTGCATTTCTTGCGGCTCTTGTGACATAACAATAACTTCCTATTTATTTCTCAATTATTCAAATGTATTAAGTATGTCCAAAACGACCAAGCACCACTTAATTTTTAACGTACTGACTTCTGCTGAAATATGCAACATCTATTACCGCCCAACAGTACACAAACGCGATGGATTATTAAATACCCCTACCTCAGCCCTCAGTTAATCCTACAAAATGGCACATTAACTGACTATATCACGCTATCCAAATACGGATATTAATCGCTGAGTAAGTGCTTGTAGTCCCTTACCTTTGTTACTCGTTTTCCACACTAGAAAATTTTCTAGTTGAGCCCCCTCACCCAAGTTCAAAGGTATGAGTGCACCACTGTTGAGATGTTGCACAATGCGCTGTCGCGGCAAATGGCCTATCCCAATCCCTGCCAGTATTGCTTCAACCTTTTGATCGACGTTTTGTACGTAGAGCTTTTGCCCGTCACTGCTCAAGCCTTCACTGCGCTTTATGTCGACAACTGAAGTATCGTGCATAACAATTAACCGAAGTTTAGGAAGAATGGCTTGTAAGCTATCATAATTACTGACTAGTCCCGCCTGCGCATGATGGCATGCTATTACTGGTACCAAATCGGCAGGAACCATCGGCACGGCTCTGTAACCCTTTTGCAGCGGAACGGGCCCAGGTGCACTAACAATAAGATCAACCTGCCCAAGTTCAAGCGCCTCCCAACCGCCATTTAGCACGCATTCGCTGATGTCGAGTTCAATCGTGGGATAGTCGTTTAAAAATCCATGCAATGCACCAAAAAAAGTCGAATACGGTTGCAGCGACTCTATCGCAATGCTAATACGAGGCTCCCATCCGGTGGCGATTTCTTTCGCCTTGTTGGCTAATCGTGCAGTGGTTTGAAGGATTTCTCGGCCTTGTACAAGCATGAGTCGTCCCGCAGGAGTCAATACAGAGCGGCGACCTTGGCGCTGAAACAATGAGATTCCTAGCTGCTGCTCAAGTTTTTGAACCACATAAGATATAGCAGACGTAGCTTTGTTAAGCTCTTGTGCAGCTTTTGCAAAGCTTCCACGCCTGTCAATGGCGTCGAGCGTTTCGAGTACCTCTATGGTTATTGGGTTTGTGCTTGCCATGGACTAATCTGATTGTTCTAATATTTAGAACATATTAAACACAAAACAGGTCTTATTACGAATATTTAAATCATTATAATAGCGCTATCACTTAAACAAACAAATAAAGTTTTGGAGCAACAACATGAATATATTATTAGCAACAGCAAGCAAAACAGAATCAAATTCTGGTTTAGGCGCTTTAGTTCTGCGCATTACTACAGCCACTGTTTTTATGGCTCACGGTGGCCAAAAATTATTTTCTTGGTTTGGCGGTTACGGTCTTGAAGGTACTGGGCAATGGATGGAATCTATTGGTTTAACACCCGGTTATTTGATGGCTCTATTAGCGGGTTCGGCTGAATTTTTTGGCGGACTGTTTTTATTGTTGGGTTTGTTAACAAGAGCTTCCAGCTTTGTCCTTGCTATTACCATGATAGTAGCCATTTTTAGTGTTCATTTTGCCAATGGATTTTTTATGTCTGCTAATGGTTATGAATTTGCTTTTACTTTATTAGGTGCTAGTGCAGCTTTGATGTTGTCGGGCGCAGGTAAATATTCACTTGATGCACTTTTATTAAACAAAATCATTGCCAAGAATAAAGGTTAGTAAAATTATTTTTGGGCTAGGAATCTTCAAAAGCCTGCCCGACTCTGTTTGTTAGACTAGATGTAGACTTTATAAAATTTATATTACCAAGCCTGTTCTAAACGGGTTTGGCATCAAAGGAAATAGTCATGAGTAAATTACAGTCAAATTGGAAAAGTAGTATAGATAATGGTGAGTATCGTCGTAAAGGTTCACAATTCAGAAGCTGGATAACGGCTGACGGTAGTGCTGGTCCATCAGGTGATGCGGGTTATAAAGCTGAAGCAAACAGATATCATCTTTATGTTTCTCTGGCTTGCCCTTGGGCGCATCGCACTTTGATTTTTCGTCAGTTAAAAGGGCTTGAGCAACTCATCACGGTAAGTGTTGTGCACCCAGATATGCATGATAAGGGCTGGAGTTTTGCACACGATGAACAGTCAGCAGCCTTATATGGCACAACAGGCGATACGCTGTATGGTACTGACTATATGTCAGAGCATTACCTATCTCAAACAGATAATTACCAAGGTAATATTACGGTACCAGTTTTATGGGATAAGAAAAACAAGGTTATTGTTAACAACGAATCAAGTGAAATCATTCGCATGTTTAACACCGCCTTCAACGATATTACTAACAATCGGCTCAATTTTTATCCTGAACAGTTGCGTGGTGATATAGACAAAATCAACGAACTGGTTTATCACAATATTAATAATGGTGTATATAAGTCAGGGT
>JBLHMY010000192.1:0-4768 GCA_047621065.1 Glaciecola sp.
CCAAGGCTGCGAGAGATGTTACAAGAGCAAGGAATTGAGTTGGGTCAGTCATCTGTACAACAAGATAGCCAAAGTTCACAGCAACAACAACCTTCGGAGGAAGAAGCTTCAATGTTTGCTAATGCTGACCCAAGGCAGAACATGGTTAACAGCAACCTTAATGAAGATGAAGCCCAAGGTATGGTTGAACAACGAATAAGTAATGGTGCAATTGGTGGAATAGATTACTATGCCTAAATGTATCGAGAAGCCTCGTGTTAGCAACGTTTAGTAACATAAAGCGTGTACATAAATGCAGTGAAAAAATCGCAATCAAACGGTTTACATAAATAGGAAAGTCAACATGGCTGAACAAGAGTTAAAAGGGGATGGTGCCCCTAAAAAGAAACTAAAGATAATGCTAATTATTAGTGCTGTACTTGTGCTACTAGCTGGCGGTGGGGGCGGTGCCTATTTCCTTTTGTTTATGGATGATAAGCCAGCAACCCAAGTTTCCTCTGGTGAAGGCGGTGAGGATGTTCAAGCAACAGGAGCGAGATCAACTGAAGGCCAAGCAATATATGTGGCTATGCCGCGACCTTTCCAATTCAACGCACCGGGTATTACGCGCGAGCGTATTGTCCAAATAGAAGTACAGTTAATGGTACGAGGCGAAGACAACGAAGAGTTAGCCAAGCGCCATATTCCAATGATCGAAGGTAATTTGTTGCAAGTTTTTAGTGCCTCCAATGCAGACGATTTGGTAACCGACGTTGGCAAAACAGATTTGCGTAACAAAGCAACAGCGCAAGTAAGGCAGGTCATGAATAAGTTAGAGAGAAATCCAGTGGTAGAGCAAGTTTTGTTTACTGGGTTTGTAATACAGTAGTATGAACAATAAAAATACAACAAGAATACGGCAACAAATAACCCAGTAACAAGTAACTCAAAAGAAATTAGGTGAACACGTGAGCGATTTATTATCACAAGACGAAATTGACGCGCTACTGCACGGTGTTGATGATGTTGAAGAAGAAGAGGTTGAGGAAGTTCCACACGATGGTTCGGCCCTTGAGTACGATTTTTCATCGCAAGACCGAATTGTACGCGGACGTATGCCTACCCTTGAAATTGTGAATGAACGATTTGCGAGGCATATGCGAGTGAGTTTATTTAATATGATGCGCCGCAGTGCTGAAGTGTCTATAAATGGCATTCAAATGATTAAATTTGGTGAATACGTGCATACCTTGTTTGTGCCTACTAGTTTGAATATGGTCCGTTTTAGACCGCTTAAGGGCACCGGACTTATTACCATGGAGGCGCGTTTGGTTTTTATCATGGTAGACAATTTCTTTGGTGGTGATGGTCGCTATCATGCCAAAATTGAAGGGCGAGAATTTACACCAACCGAGCGGCGGATTATACAGATGTTGCTTAAGCTCATTTTTGAAGATTATAAAGAAGCATGGGCCCCTGTTATGGATGTGTCTTTTGAATACTTAGATTCAGAAGTTAACCCAGCCATGGCGAATATTGTTAGTCCAAGTGAAGTGGTCGTAATCAGCTCATTTCATATTGAATTAGATGGCGGCGGAGGTGACTTTCACATCTCGCTTCCTTATTCGATGTTGGAGCCTATTCGAGACATGTTAGATGCTGGTGTGCAAAACGACAAAGAAGACACTGATTTTAGATGGAGCAAAGCGTTACGCGACGAGATAATGGATGTGAAAGTTGAATTAACTACCCATTTCTTGGACCTTGTCATTAGCCTAGACAAACTGATGAATTTTAAAAACGGCGATATTATTCCTATTAATATGCCCGACGTGGTAACTATTTCGATAGAAGATTTACCCACCTTTAGAGCCAAATTAGGTCGGTCACGCGACAAAGTAGCTTTAAAAATAACCGACAAAATACCCAGACCAAACTCTGTGAAATCTGAGCTGCAGCTCTTTACCAAAGGCGGTAAAGTAATTGACAGTGATTCAGAATTGCAGGTACTTGAAGAAGATTTATTACACGTATTAGAAAGGAGATAAGCATGAGTGAAGAAGGCGAAGGCTTAGATGATTGGGAAGCAGCAATGGCAGAGCAAGCAGAGTCAGAAGGTGAGGGCGGTGGTGAAGCTTTTGACCCCGATGACTTAATTGCTGAGGCAGAAGCACAAGCGGCTAGTCTTGACGAGTTAACTAACGATGCAGCACCTTTAAACGACGAAAAGAAGCTGGATACTATTTTAGATATTCCAGTGACAATTTCTATGGAGGTGGGTAGAACGAATATTAGTATCCGTAATTTACTGCAATTGAACCAAGGTTCTGTTGTTGAATTAGACCGAGTTGCCGGTGAACCACTAGATGTTTTAGTAAATGGCACGTTGATTGCTCATGGAGAGGTAGTAGTGATTAACGATAAATTTGGTATACGGTTAACGGATGTTATTAGTCAAGTCGAAAGAATTAAAAAACTTAAATAAAAGAATCTCGCCAAGCCCAGTCTTGGCGTGCCTTTCATGCATACCCCTCTTTAGTTTCTCGCTGCCTTTACAGGCTACAACGAGCGGCCAAAGCTTAACTTCAACAAGTTCAATCCTGTCTGTTTTTCTGTCACTTCTAGTGGTGATCGCCATTATTTTTGCGCTCGCATATATAATGCGCCGTTTTAATGTCGCGCAAACTGGCGGTGGTCAAATGCGTGTGGTCGCAAGCATGATGGCCGGTGCAAAAGAAAAAGTAATGGTGATTGAAGTGGGCGGTGAACAGCATTTGCTGGGCATAACCGCGCACAATATAAATCACCTTGCTAAGCTTGAAAATCCAATTCAAAAAGATAAGCAGTCTGCAGCACTCAATGCTAACCCAAGCGCGAGTTCAGGTGGGAAGTTTAATTTCCAACAAAAACTAGTTAATGCAATGGCACAAGGTATTGCCGGAAGTAAAACAAGTAAAGACACAAATAAGCAAGCTGCCAAGGGGGTTGACCATGATTAAATTATTAAGTATGTTTTTTAGCGTAATTCATTGCAGTATCATTAATGACGCAAGCAGCAATTTTGTTAATCTTATTTGCAGCAGTCGCATTTGGCGGCGCAGTAGCCGCTTTATGATCCGCAACACTTCCTTTATAAAATGGACCAGTTTAGCCCTGTTATTACTGTCTAGTATGCACTTAAGTGCACAGCAAGCTGGCATTGAGGCTGTTACTGTAACTACTAACCCCGATGGCAGCCAAGATTATTCAATGACCTTACAAGCGCTGTTTATTATGACAGCACTGAGTCTTATACCTGCGGCTATTATGATGATGACATCTTTTACCCGCATTATTGTGGTCTTATCTATTTTGCGTCAAGCCATTGGACTTCAGCAGTCGCCTTCGAATCAGATTTTAATTGGGGTGAGTTTGTTTTTGTCGATGTTTATCATGGCGCCTGTGTTTGAAGAGGTAAACGTGAAAGCATTGCAGCCATATTTAAGCGAAGAAATGACGTCCTTAGAAGCCTTCGAACAGGCCAAATTACCTATGCGTGATTTTATGTTGAGCCAAACCCGTATTACCGATTTAGAAACATTTGTGCGTATTGGTGGTTACGAAGGGCAATTTGATTCACCCGAGCAGGTGCCTATTACTGTATTAATTCCTGCGTTTGTCACCAGTGAACTAAAAACGGCTTTTCAAATCGGCTTTATGTTATTTATCCCCTTTCTAATCCTCGACTTAGTGGTGGCTTCAATTCTTATGGCCATGGGTATGATGATGCTCTCGCCCATGATTGTGTCTTTGCCATTTAAGCTAATGTTATTTGTGTTGGTAGACGGTTGGAATCTTATTTTTGGGACGCTAGCCATTAGTTTTGGAATGGGGACCTGACATGAGCCCTGAATCCTTCGTTGAAATATTGCGAGACGCAATGTTTATTATTATTTTGTTAGTGTCGGCCATTATTGTGCCGGGATTACTGGTTGGTTTAATAGTCGCGGTATTTCAAGCGGCTACGTCAATTAATGAACAAACTATGAGTTTTTTACCGCGATTAATTATCACCTTGCTGGCTTTGAGTTTTTTAGGCAGTTGGATGGTCAAAAAAATGATGGACTATACCTTTGAGTTAGTTAACAGTATTCCATCTGTGATTGGTTAATATGGATATTTTAAGCTCAACCATTATCGATTTAATGAGTGATTATGTGCTTGCATTTATGCGTATTTCGGGCCTGCTTATTTCTATGGTTGGCTTAAGCGCAAAGACGATTCCTACACCCATTCGCAATTTATTGGCCGTTTTATTAACCGCGATGATAGTGCCTATGATACCGCCGGTCCCGATGACTAATTTATTCTCTGTGGTGGCTTTTATTGAGGTATTTAAACAACTAACCATTGGGATTGCGATAGGTTTTATATCCATGATGGTAATAAATACCTTTGTACTTGCAGGTCAAATTATTGCCATGCAAACAGGCTTAGGTTTTGCATCTATTGTTGACCCCATTAACGGTATTAGTGTACCTGCGGTGGGGCAGTTTTATCTTATTCTTGCCACGCTACTTTTTTGGACCTTTGACGGCCATTTATTCATGATAGAAATGATAGTGGTGAGCTTTGAAGCTTTTCCAATTAATGACGCATGGTTTACCCCTGAGCAATTTAGAGAGATTGCGCATTGGGCAGGCTGGATGTTTGTGTCGGCAGTCACTATCGCTTTGGCACCAATTGTTAGTTTATTGATTGTTAACTTGGCCTTTGGGGTCATGACTAAGGCATCACCGCAGTTAAATAT
>JBLHMY010000193.1:0-4701 GCA_047621065.1 Glaciecola sp.
CGGACAATCCCCCGATTTCAGCTACCTTGGTCGCCCTTAACCAGCAGCTAAACACCAGCTCGCGCACACTTCAAGCTCGCGCAGAAATAATTACTACACCTCAAAACTTACGTCCAGGCGCGGTGGTGTCTATTAAATTACCCGTAGGCAATTTAATAGCAGCTATACCATTACCCAACCAGGCTATTCGGTACGACATCTTCGGCAGCTTTGTGTATGTATTAGCCAAAGACGATGAAGGAAATTACAGGGCCTCTCGCAAACCTGTTAGCGTAATCAGCAAAGAGGCGCAATTTACATATATTTCAAGTGGTATTCAGGCCGGTGAATTAATTGCAACCATTGGTTCAGCTAAACTCATACCTAACTTGCTGACCTTCATTGTTAAGTAAAAAACTACAGTAGCAATACCGCTGGCAACTTAACCATAAACTACGCATTTTATCTACATTAATTAAAAGTCTAAGCAGGCATCATAAGTGAGCGATAAACTACATTCTGGAACCACTCAACTAAATAAACACGAAGCCGGCGCAAAGTTATTAAATACGCCGTCAAAAATGGATATTTTCAGCAAGCGCCCTGTGCTTGCAATAGTATTGTCGTTGGTACTTATTTTAGTGGGTATACGAGCCGCTATGAACATTTCTATTTTGCAATTCCCGCAAATTAGCAGTGCCTCTATACAAATTACGACCCCTTATATAGGTGCGTCGGCTGAAGTCGTGCAAGGCTTTATTACAGAGCCTATTGAACGAGCGGCGTCGTCGGTACCAGGCGTTGATTATGTTGATTCAAACACCACACCCGGACTAAGCTTCGTTACCGTTTGGCTTAAACTTAACGAAGATAGTTCATCGGCACTAGCAGAGTTATCGTCACGCATAGATCAAATCCGCTTTGAATTACCAGAAGGTGCCCAAGACCCTGCCATACAGGTAGTAAGAGCAGACCGCCCCTTTGCAATTTTCTATTTAACCGTAAACTACGATGAAGAAAGTGCCGGTATTTCGCGCCTAGAAGTAAGCGACTACTTATCCCGAAATGTAGCACCCTCGCTGTCCTCTATTCCCGGTGTACAAAGAATAGGTCTTGAAGGGTCACGCTCTCCCTCAATGCGAATATGGCTAGACCCACAAAAAATGGCCGCACTCAACGTAGCCGCCGACGATGTATCAAGTGCACTTAGAGCCAACAACCAAATTGCCACCATTGGTAACACCGAAAACAACCAGCAGCGTATATCATTATTAACCGACACCAGTTTAACCAGTGTCGAAGAATTTGAAAACTTAGTGGTACGCAACAATAATGCAAGCCAAGTTAGAATACGTGACATTGCCACCGTTGTATTAGGCGAAGAAGAAGGCGTAACCACGGCAAGATTAGACAAAGACACTGTATTATATATATCAGTATGGCCCCTGCCCGGCGCCAATGAAATTGAAATTGGCGACCGTTTATACGTCATGATAGACGAAATCAATAAAACGCTCCCAACCGGTTTAAGTATAACAGAAGGCTTTGACGGTACTCTTTATATGCGCGATTCGCTTCGTGAAATATTTATAACCTTGGGCGAAACGGTGCTACTTGTGGGCCTTGTAGTGCTTGTGATGATGGGGTCATTTCGAACAGCTTTAGTACCTTTAGTAACTATTCCTATTTCTATACTCGGTGCAATAGCTGCTATGTATTTGGTTGGATTTTCACTCAATTTATTGACGGTGCTGGCCATAGTATTGTCGGTAGGCTTGGTGGTAGACGACGCTATAGTAGTAGTTGAAAACGTAGCACGTTACATGCGCTCCGGAATGGGTAAAATGGAAGCGGCGTTAGCCAGTTCGCGGCAATTGCTCGCGCCTATTATTGGTATGACAATTACGCTGGCGGCGGTTTATGCCCCTATCGGCTTATTAACCGGCTTAACCGGCGCTTTATTTAAAGAGTTTGCGTTCACTTTAGCAATAGCGGTGCTTATTTCAGGCGTAGTTGCACTTACCTTATCTCCCATAATGGCCGCATATGCTAGCCCAGAAGGCGGAAAAGAAGGTAAAATCACACAAAAAATTAACCGCTATTTCGATTCATTGCAAATATTTTATGGACGAGTTCTCGACAAAACCATTTCCCTGAAAGCACAAATTTTAGTCGCCGGTTTCATTTTATCGTTGCTTAGTGCCCCATTTTACTTACTGTCACTAAAAGAACTGGCACCTACAGAAGATCAAGCGGGCATTAACGTTATTATAGAGTCTGCCCCTGAAGCGTCTTTAGACTATACATTGAAGCACATGGACGATGTAGTAGACATCTTAATGGAGCTTGAAGGCGCTACCAACATGTGGCAAATAATAAACCCCTCTGTGGGATTTTCTGGCGTAAATTTTGTGCCGCTTAGCCAACGCAGTCAAAATGTTCAAGACATGTATTGGCAAGCCTTTGGGAGTTTGTCACAAGTACCTGGTATTAAGGCTTATCCGGTATTGGATTCGGCCCTGCCTACCGCAGGTAATTTTGCAGTGGAACTGGTGGTGTTAAGCACTGACCCATTTGAGGATATGAAAAAATACGCTGACCAGATGGTGCAAGCAGCAAACCAGTCAGGCAAGTTTTTATTCGCCGACACCGATTTAAAAATCGACCTACCACAAGTTAGGTTTAACCTAAACCGAACGCTCATTGCCGATCTCGGCCTTGACTTAGCAAGCGTAAATAGGCAACTATCTACTATGCTTTCTGGTGATTTTGTGAATCGCTACAACCAAGATGGGCGAGCCTACCGCGTCATCCCAATGCTCTCGCCCACTGAACGCTTAAACCCTCAGGCTATTATGGATTTACAAATACGTATAGGCGATGGCAGCATTATACCATTTAGTGCAATTGCTGAATTACAAACCGAAACCGCTCCGAGGGTATTGTCTAAGTTTGAACAAAAAAATGCCTTTAGAATTTTTGGAGAGGTTATACCCGGTACCACTAAAGAACAAGGTTTAAAGGTACTTGAAGATATCGCAAGTCAAATGCTACCGCAAACATACACTATTGATTATGCGGGTGAATCAAGACAAATTAGGCTAGAGGGTAATACCCTTGAAGGTGTTTTATTAGTTGCATTGGTGTTTGTATATTTCGTATTAGCGGTTCAGTTTAATAGCTTTAGAGACCCGCTAGTAGTGTTGCTAGGCTCGGTGCCCTTGGCGCTTTCTGGCGCCATGATGTTTTCATTTTTAAACTTCACCACTATCAATATATACTCGCAGGTAGGCTTCATTACGCTGGTGGGACTAATTGCCAAAAACGGTATATTAATTGTAGAGTTTGCCAATCATATGCAAAAACAGGGCCTCAACAAACTAGAGGCCGTAAAAAGCGCTGCGCAAACAAGGCTTCGCCCAGTACTTATGACAACAGCGGCAACCGTGCTTGGTCATTTCCCTTTGGTTTTAGTCTCAGGCGCAGGTGCAGAGGCGCGCAACAGTATAGGCATAATACTAGTTGCAGGCATGTTGTTGGGCACATTTTTTACCCTAATCGTATTGCCCAGCGTGTATATTTTGATCGCGTCTGACCACAGCAAAGATTTCGAGGAAGAAAATAATGCCAAGGCTGACCTAGTGCCAACAGATTAGCCCTTAGCGTTAATTTTACGCATTCGCAGCAAAATAACCACCGCCATGGCCAACACTAAAATTGCAATTGCCTCGTATAAAAGATTTTTAGGATCCATGTCTTTGCCCTGCAAGATAATAAGCCGGGCAAGTGCGGTTATCGCAATGAAAATAGGATAAACAAATACCGAGCTTCTATCTGAATAAAATACCGCAACCATAGCAATAACTTCGAGGTATAAAAACATAAGCAATATGTCTGCTAGGCTAATTGTTTTTGCATAGTAAATTGTTTGAATTTCGAAAACAACACCGCCAAGTGTCATCAAAACTACCAGAAATAATAATATTCGTTCTATTAAGTGAAAAATGGCAAGAGCAACCGATCTTTCTGTTTCTCCCGCGTCGGGCCCATCAACAAACTGCCGTGTGCCTGAAGCGTCATGTGGTGCATGATTGTTTTTCTTTGAGGTCATAATGTGTGCTTTAGATTTCAAGTGGAGGCAAACTCTAGAGGGTAATTAAATATACTCTTGGATTTACCATTTATCTAACATTTCATACATTTGTCATGAAGCACTGTGTAAAGTATTGTGATGTAGGGTGTTGCATAAAAATAGATATGCACTTAAAAAGGCAAATAGCTTTTCTAAGTACATAAATAAGCATTACGCTACGAAGTAGTCTTCACCTGCCGTAGAGGTAAAAGTACACTGGCGGGGGAACTCTATTTGAATATCTCTACTTTTTTGATTCGCCTTACTCATATTACTATGAGCATTAAGAACCACTTCAATGTGAATGTTGTTTTCCTTTAACACTATTGATTGGGGCGTGTCTTTGTATCCTGAAAACGCTACAACCTGCTTTGGTTGCTCAAAACCACAATGACTTCCATCAGCAAAGAAAGCCATTACATGATGAAAGTAAATAACATATTGTTTTACATCTTTGTGCGATCCGTCTTGTAAAGCAAAGTGCTTATCTAGCATTTCGGTAGGGTTAAGATAACTTTTAAGCACATTAGAATGTGTCTGTTTGTCCACTTTAACAACAGACAAAACCGGCTCGGCTACAAACAATGATG
>JBLHMY010000194.1:0-4675 GCA_047621065.1 Glaciecola sp.
CACCAGCCGCCGCCGCTTTTTTACCATGACGCGCATTAACGACATCATGAAAAACTAAACCACCGTATGCATGCACCGCATCTACTAAATCGGCCACTGCACCTAACGAAGTGATGATTAAGGGCACTTTGTGTTTTACACAAATATCCAAATCTGCTTGCCAGCGAGGGTTACTACGATGCACGATCAAATTGACGCCAAAAGGCGCAGCTTGGTTACCAGTTTGTTGTTCCCAGTCTGCTAATCGTGTTTGGATTTTAACTAACCAAGCTTCAAAGCCTTCACTTGTTCGTTGGTTAAGAGCAGGGAAGGTACCCACAATCCCTGCTTTGCAACTTTCGATAACAAGCTCAACACCACTAGCAATAAACATGGGAGAAGCAATGAGTGGAAGGCGTATGCGATGTGTAAACTCAGCGGGGATAGTCATAATATTTCCAATAGATAAATTTTTATTGTTATTTCGTTTTGGCTGTTCATCGGCCTAAAATGTCACGTGCAATCACTTCTTTCATGATTTCTGACGATCCGGCGTAAATAGTCTGGATACGTGCATCGCGATAAAAACGTGAGATGGGGTATTCATCGGTATAGCCGTATCCTCCAAATAATTGTAAGCACTCGTTTACCATCGTTAGCTGCATTTCTGTGGCAGCTAATTTAAGCATGGCTGCATCGGTGACAGTCATTTCACCACGTTGATATTTATGCATATGTTTTTCCAGCAGAGCCCGACACATTTCAAGCTCAGTTTGGCATTCAGCTAATTTAAAACGGGTATTTTGGAACTGTGACACCGATTGACCGAATGCCTTACGGTCTTTGACATAATCACATGTAATATCTAAAGCGCCTTGTGCATGTCCAATTGCTTGCACCGCACAGCCAAGTCGCTCGCGGGGAAGTTCTTGCATTAAATATACGAATCCTTTTCCTTCTTCGCCTAACAAAGCGTCACTCGGGATACGCATATTTTCAAAAAACAGCTCGGCAGTATCACTACAATGTTGCCCAATCTTTTCGATAGGTTTGCCTGTAGAGAAACCGGGAATACTGGTATCGACTAAAAATAATGAGATACCTTTAGAGCCGGCATTAATATCAGTTTTTGCACACACAATAATCATATTGGCATCGTTACCATTAGTAATAAATGTCTTTGAGCCGCTAAGAATATAGTGATCACCGTCTTTGATTGCTTTAGTACGAATATTTGCAAGATCACTGCCTGCGCCCGGCTCAGTCATGGCAAGTGCAGTGAGTACTTCGCCAGATACCATCGCGGGTAACCATCGGTCTTGTTGTTGTTGGTTACCGATGTGTAACAGGTAAGGAGCCACAATATTTGAGTGGATGTTATATCCGGTTGCTAAAGCGTGCAGATTCAAGCGACACATTTCTTCTTGGATCATCTGGCACACATCAAAGCTAGCATCTGCAGCACCATATTTTTCAGGAAAATCCACTAGAAGCATGCCCGCGCTACCCATGGTGTTCCACATTTCTCTGGGCATTTTATGATTTTTTTCCCATGAGTCATAATGGGGCAATACTTCCTGCTCTAAAAAACGCAAAACCATATCGCGAAACATTTGTATTTCTTCAGCATTACCTACTTCTATTGCAGACATAAAAAACCTTGTTTTTAATTATAAATATTATGCGTGATTATTGATAATTATTTGGGAGTAAGCAATGTGGAATAAAGCCATTTATTTAGCATTTACGGACATAAATCTTTAAGTATTATGTCAATATTGCTTTAATATGGTCAATTATTGATAAAAACGGACAAAAAAATTGTTATATAATTTTGCTGAGCAGCACACAATTGCTAGCTATTTTGCTCGAGCACATTTAGATAATGGGGTTTTATTAGGCGGAAATGAGCAGCAGTTTTTAGCACGTTCTGAATTAACCACCACACAACTAAAGCAACCAAAATCTAGAGTATTAGCCACACAATTAGCCAGCATTGTTAAAAGCTGTTGGCAAATAAGCGGTGATGAACTTTTAGGATTTACTCAGCAAAAAGTAAAAGTGGGCATGTTTAACTTATTATCCGAACGTTTGATCACCTGTAAAACCCTTGATGACGTTTTAATTCATACAGCTGATTTTTATAATTTAACAGGCGATCAATTACAATTTAGTTTTAACAAAAGTAACGGGCAAATTTTAGTTTGTGTTAATCCCAATTTTAAAATTAATAACGATAATAATTCATTTAACAGTTTATTAAGCGAGTTCTTATTATTAATTTGTCATCGATTCTGTAGCTGGTTAGTGGGGCAGGTTATTCCATTAAGTGAAGTACAAGTTCAACATGCTAAACCTGCGCACTATGAGGAATACAGATTAATGTATCCTTGTCATTGTATTTATCAAAGTGAAAATAATGCGCTGCTGTTTGATGCCAAATATTTAAATTTGTCTGTGGTGCAAAATCAAGATGAATTGTTAGGATACTTGAAGCAAATCCCGTTGCAATGGTTCAAAAAACAATCCTATCACGATACATGCAGCGCTCAAGTGTTACGATTATTAGAGAGTGCTACATTAGCAAAAAAATCAAATTTAGAAGCCATTGCGGCACAGCTGAATATGACCTCCAGAACATTACGCCGAAAATTAATGGCAGAAGGCAGTCGTTTTCAACAGTTAAAAGATAATGCTAAGCGTGACAAGGCCATTAGTCTTTTTGAACAGTCTAATTTGACTTTGGCAGAAATAGGATTAGCCGTGGGTTTTACTGAACAGGCAACGTTTTCTCGTGCTTTTAAATATTGGACTGGTGTATCGCCAAGCACATATCGTAATTGTCGTCAGTTAACCTAGGACCTTGGTCGTGTTGGAAACAACATGGTTTTATAGCTCCTAAAATTAACGAAGTACATATGTTATATGATGTGCCATTTCTCTTCATGCGATAATCTAGAACACCGCGTATAATTGCATAAGTTAGGTTACTCAGTGTGATAATCAAAATTTTTATATTCAGTATAAAAAGTGACAAAAGAGTGAAAAAGAGTGAATAGCAGTGTTGGTAATTCAATATGGTAATCAAACGGTATCCAATGACACATTACATCTATATACCTGAAGTATCGATGAAGGTTAAAATCCAGTTTGCTATTTATTGTGTTTTTCAACTGAATTTTGTTTATTCTGGCAAGCCTTACTTAGGTGTAGCTTCATCGTTGAAGTATTTGCAATGATTGAATCCCAAGCTAATGTTTTAGCCAAACGCACCTTATTGTTAGCGGCTGGTGCTATGGGTTTTGCCCAAACAGTATTATTTGCGATATTGGCCCCCCTTGGACGGGAAGTGGGCTTGGTAGAGGTGCAAATTGGTGCCATTATCTCTTCATCATCATTAACTTTGTTTCTAGTTAGTCCGCTTTGGGGTCGCGCCAGTGATCTCTGGGGTAGAAGAAAAATCCTCTTGATTGGTCTGTTTGGTTACTCTGTGGGTACTGTGATGTTTGCTAGTGTGTTTCAAGCCGCACTTCTAGGGTATCTTATTCCCGTTACAGCACTCATCCTGTTGATTGTTACTCGTGTTGCGAACGCAGTTGTTATGGCAGCCGTTGCTCCATCAGCAAACGCTTATATGGCTGATATTACGACCATTACAGATCGTATAAAAGGCATGGGTGCAATAGGAGCCGCAGGAAACATTGGTTCAATATTGGGCCCTGCTATTGGTGGATTACTCGCCAGTATCAGCTTACTCACACCACTTTATTTCTCTGTGTTTTTAACCCTAGCGGCCGCTGTATTGACACTATATGCTTTGCCAGAATTACCTAAGACTGTTGTAACAACAAAGCCCAAAAGACTTAAATACAGCGATCCAAGGATTTTCCCATTGGTAATCGCGGGTGTATTTTTGTTTATGGGTTTTGCTATTGTTCAACAAACTATTGCGTTCCGCTTTCAAGATGTATTGGGGCTTGATGGCACTGAAACCGCTAAAGTTGTAGGCATTAGTTTGATGTTTTCGGCTGCCGCAGCTCTACTGGTGCAATTGTTGGTCATTCCACGCCTACACGTAAGGCCATTTGTGCTACTTAGAATATCCATGCCTATCATGATGATTGCTTTTGCCATGATGGCCTTAAGCGAATCTCAGAGCATGTATATATTGGCTATGTGTATTCTTGGACTGGGTATGGGACTAGCTGGGCCAGGATTTATGGCGGGTGCCTCTGTTGCTGTTTCATCTGAAGAGCAGGGGGCTGTAGCTGGAGTCGCTGGGTCCTGTGGGCCATTGGGATTTACTGTAGGACCATTACTGGGTACTTACTTATATTCAATAGACGGATCCTTACCTTATTGGTTTGCCTTCGGAAGTTATTTCCTATTGTTTTTCTTTACATTAAAATTTAGCGACAAGAAAAAATAATGTCAGAATGTGTATTGTAATGAGTAAACTTGGGAAATTGATTTTACGAAACGAATCACATTAATACAAACTCATAGTACTTAAAACAGCTCGATAACTATCTAGTAGCTGCCCAGTATCTTCCACACGAAGGTGCTTAATTTGGTGTACACCCTTTAAGTGTTATTCGTGTGGTATGCAGCATTACATTATAGTGAATATAAATTCATAACCGAGCTATTATTGCTTCTAGAATCCGTGATAGCTCACAAAATCGTCATTGTTGGC
>JBLHMY010000195.1:0-4544 GCA_047621065.1 Glaciecola sp.
CTTCCGACAAGCGAGTAAATCCTCTGATATCACAAAACATAATCGCAACATCATCTTCGTCGGCGTAACCAAGCGTTAATGTGTCAATACCGCCTTTGGCAAAGTGTTCAACAAACTGCCGAGGTACGAACTTTTGAAAGGTTTGGTGGAGTTGCTGAGCTTCGTCGGCTTTCGCTATTATAGCGCGAGTGGCAGAAGCTTCTTGCGCGCTGGTTACATCAAGGCTATTTGAATAGTGGGTATTTAAAGATAACTTTAATGCCTCGTTATTTTTGTGCTGTTCGTCGCTATGCTGTTTTTGTAACCACCACAGCGCAGTAATAAATACGGCGTACAAGGCTATAAGGGCGGTTACAACAACAGGGGAAATCATTTATTTGGCAGTGATCCTAGCGAAGGCTTTATCTGCAGCAGTTAAGGTGGCATCTACAACATCGTTGGTATGCATTTTTGATACAAAGCCTGCTTCAAAGGAAGCTGGCGCCATGTATACACCTTCATTTAGCATGTTGTGGTAAAACTGATTAAACTGAGCCTGATTAACACTTATCGCTTGTTGATAATTTGTCACTTTTTCGCTCGTAAAAAAGATCCCAAACATGCTGCCTGCTACATTAGTAGATAATTCTATACCGTTTTTATCGGCCATTTGTTGAAATCCATCAGCAATGGCTTGGGTATTTTTAAAAATACTGTCATAAAAGCCATCTGCTTTTAATTGTGTTAATGCACAAAGTCCAGCTGCCATTGCAATTGGATTACCCGATAAGGTACCAGCTTGATAAACGGGGCCGGTGGGTGCTATATGCGTAAGAATCTCGCGCTTGCCGCCAAAAGCGCCTACCGGCATACCGCCGCCAATTACTTTGCCCAAACAGGTTAGGTCTGGTTTAACCTTAAAGCGCTCTTGTGCACCGCCTAAAGAAACCCGAAAACCCGTCATTACTTCATCAAAAATTAATACCGCACCATACTCATCGCAAATAGTTCGTAAACCCTCTAAAAACCCAGGTACTGGGGGTATACAGTTCATATTACCAGCTACGGGCTCAACAATAATGCAAGCAATATCATTACCGTGTTCAATAAACGCTTGTTTGACCGATTCAATTTTATTGAAGTCTACGGTTAATGTATGTTTGGCGACATCATCTGGCACACCAGGAGAGCTTGGAACGCCTAAAGTTAGGGCGCCAGAACCGGCTTTTACTAACAACGAATCGGCATGTCCATGGTAGCAACCTTCAAATTTAAGAAGTTTATTTCTACCTGTGTAACCGCGTGCCAAACGTATAGCGCTCATGGTTGCTTCGGTGCCAGAATTGACCATTCTAACCATTTCCATAGACGGCACAATTGACGACACCAGTTCAGCCATTTGTATTTCCGCTTCGGTAGGCGCGCCGTAGCTGAGGCCATTTTCAGATGCCTTAATAACCGCTTCACGAATGGCTGCGTTATTATGGCCAAGTACCATTGGGCCCCATGAATTAATGTAATCAATATAGCGATTGTCGTCTACATCAAACATGTAAGGGCCATCTGCGCGGGCAATAAAACGAGGTGTACCACCAACGGCTTTAAACGCGCGAACCGGAGAATTTACGCCACCAGGAATAGTTAGCTGAGCTCTTTCAAATAGGATTTCAGATTTAGTCATGTATCTTTTATTCTCTTATTAATAAGTTGATTTGTAGTTGTTACAGAATTTTTTGTTGCGTTTAGTTCGACGAACCTTTGTTGCTAAACCAGTTCACGCTGCAATCGAAATCTTTAACTATGTTCTCTACACCCAGAGTTAGGGCAAAAAGTGCCATTCTTACTAATACGCCGTTGTCTGTTTGTCTAAATATGGCTAAGTTAGGATGAACGTTTAAATCGTTGTCTAGTTCATTGGCTTCTGCTCTGGAGTCGCGCGGTAAAGGATGCATAATGACCGTTTGCGACTTAAAATGCTGAGTATAAATTTGTTGATTTAATCTAAACTTCCCTCTAAATTGATTGGCCTGTTCCTGAGTGGCAAAACGTTCTTCTTGAATACGCGTTTGATAGCAAATGTCGGCTTCAACCAAACCTTCGAGTTTTTCGGTAATGGTAAGTGAATGACCTGCAGATTCAATAACATCACAAACTTTGCTAGGCATACTTAAGTCTTTTGGGGAGATAAGCGTAAATTTTATATTTTTAAATAGACATAGCATAGTGGCCAGTGAATGCACTGTCCTACCAAATTTTAAGTCGCCAATCATAGCAATCTGCAAGCCGTCTATGCCGTGGCCAAAAGAGGCGCGTTCTTTGGCAATAGTGTATAAATCGAGTAGCGCTTGGGTAGGGTGTTCGTTTGCACCATCCCCTCCATTAATAACTGGTACGCGACTGCCTTTCGCAAATTCAGATACAGAGCCTGCTACCGGATGACGCATTGCAATAATATCACTATAACCGCTTAATACACGAGCCGTGTCATATAATGATTCACCCTTTGCCAAGGCTGTATTACTCATGCCGGTGGTTTCGCGAACTTCACCACCTAATAGGTTAAATGCGGTACCAAAACTAACGCGGGTTCGAGTACTGGGCTCAAAAAACAAGTTACCTAAAATGGCACCATCGAGAACTTTCGTACGTTTTTCGCGAGCAGCATACGGCTGCATGTTGTCGGCAATAGCAAATACTTGCTCCACCGCGCTACGATCAAACTGATTTACGCTGAGTATATGTTCCCCAGTAAAAGTCTTCATGTTAGTTTACTCATATTACACCAATGATAAATGACAAGAATGTACTTACTAGTCCACCACCTAGTGTATCAAGTTTTCGCTTCACAGGCTTATGTTTAATCCAAGAAGCTTAGCCGATAGACTGTAGTAAAGTATTGACATGAACACTATCAGCCGCACAAGCCTTTATATTTTCTCGCTTGGTCATACACTTCAAAAAATTGTCCTGCGTTTGACGCCCCCAGTGTAGTAAGCTATTGAAATGAAACCTGTCAATATTAAAACCTTCTCAACGACCCTTTTTGCACTTTTCGCGTTTGCCGGCAATTCAGTGTTGTGCAGACTTGCGCTGGGCAACGGTCAAATAGACGCCACTAGTTTTACGATTGTTCGACTAGTATCAGGTGCCTTAGCATTGATGGCTATTTTTTGGATAGGCGGGCGTGTAAACCGCAGCAACAATATGTTTTCTCGTTGGCGGGTGTTTCAATCTATTCGTAAAAAATGGATTGCCGCGGTCATGTTGTTTGTGTACGCCGCAGGGTTTTCGTTTGCGTATATTGCCCTAGACACCGGTGTAGGCGCTTTGGTGCTATTTGGAACGGTACAATTAACCATGATTGCCGTGAGTATTTATAAGCAAGAACGCTTACCTTGGCATCATGTTGCAGGTATTATTCTTGCGTTTTGCGGGCTGTGTTTCCTCATTTATTCACAGTTTGATTGGCGGTCTGCAAAGTTATCATTATTGGGCTTTGTATTTATGATTTTTGCAGGTATCGCATGGGGTGGATATACCTTATTGGGCAGAGGGTCTACTTCGCCTTTTATCGATACCAGCGCTAACTTTATGTTAAGCGTGTTTTTCTGCATTCCTTTGCTGGCTGTCTATATGTTCATGCCCGCAACATTATCAATAAACGGCTTTTGGCTAGCGGTATCTTCGGGGGTAGTCACCTCAGCCTTTGGTTATGCAATTTGGTATGTTGCTTTGCCAAGTTTAAGTCGCGTGCAAGCGGGCGTTGTGCAACTTCTAGTGCCTATTATTGCTGCGGTTGGCGGTGTTATATGGGTAGGTGAGGCTATAACGCTGCCTTTGATCATCGCGCAAATTATGGTGCTAGGCGGCATTGCAATGGTGATGATAAAAGCACGACCGGGGGCGATTAACAAACCGCAGTAAGTACTTAATTGGGGGCTCATATGTTAATAGTCGCCTTTTCTAAATAGGCAAAAACCAGGCCGTTAATGTATTTTTAACGGCCTGGTGATTGTATTTAATTTACCCCAATCGCATAAGGTTTAAATAGTAGAGGGGTCATCTTTTTTATCTTTTTTTGCCTCTGTTTCATCTTTGACATCTGCGTGCACGGGGTCAACAATTTCTTCATCACTTTGTGGCTTAAGCTCAGCAGCATCGGTATTGTCTTCATGTAACATTGGGGCGGGCGTCCCATCTGGAAAGGCGAGAAAAGGAAATGGCATTTCTTCGGTTTTGAAGGTTAAAAACAAGGTGATTTGGTATAAATAAGTACTCAAATTCTGACCTAAAGGTATAACCGCTTCATTCGTCTGGCCCTTAAACAGAAGTGTGATAAATTGAAAGATGGCCACCAAGGTTACTATAAACTTAGCTGCCCCTGAAATTATGATAAAAAGAATCATGAATAAACCTCGTTTCCAGGTATCGAGATTAGTTAATGTTGCTTTGGTTTTTTCGTTCATTTGTTTCTCCAGAAAACATTGTTGTTAGTTATTCGCTTTATACGAAAATTTGCAAGAATGAAGCCAATAATATAGCCAATAATATATCTAATATAATCA
>JBLHMY010000196.1:0-4533 GCA_047621065.1 Glaciecola sp.
TGATTTCAAAAGGCAGTGAAAAATCTAACCCCACAGGGTATGAACTTGGCGCCGTTGCCGCTGGCATTGGTTCAGTTTGGGCCATCAACGAAGCGTTTAAAAACAATGCGCGTATGAAGGTCTACAGTGCTGTAATAGAAGAACAAGGACAAGCGCTCGATTTAAGTGTGAGCCCAATGGTTATTGAGTTTGAAAATCAGACCATTGAATTAAAAGGTACCGCGCAAGAACAGTACTTACAATGGAAAACCCATTTGCGCAAAGTCTTTGAAGAAGAAAAAACCCCTGATGTTCAGTTATAAAGTAAAAAGAGGTTTTTTATTTTTTAAAAAGATATTTTTTGTTTATTTGGTGTGAAAAAAGGATGAATAGGTGTCGACCAATAGCAACAATCCCATTGAACCATCGCAACAAGTTGATTCAATAGCTGCAAAGGATGATCAACCTGAAAAAGACTTCGACGATTCAGGCAGTCAACACAGCAATGCCGATGTGCAAATACAAGCGCATAGAAAGCGTCATCGGCAGCAGCAAACAAAACTTTTTGGCGGAGCAGGAGTTCTAGCGATAATTACGCTGCTGATGGTAGTGGCTTACTACCTGTTTACGAGCGAGTCAGCTAAGCAAGGCGAGACTACTGTGGCGCAACCCGAAGTGCCCATGTCGGCATTAGAAATTACGCAATTTCGCGAAGCCTTCAAACAAGCATTAACGCAATATGAAATAAACGTTCAGCCCAATATAGATGAAATAATGATGAGCGACTGGCAGCCGCAAAAGGCGAGCGAACTTGCGCTAATAAAAAATCAAGCGTTAACGGCTTTTGCCCAAGGCGCTTTTGCGCAGGCCAAGCAAACGATTGAAACACTTTTGCAAAGGTCAACAGCTTTAATCGTAAAATGGCAAAAGCAAATAGAACAATATATTAATGACGGCCAAGAAGCGTTTGATAACGATCAAATTCCTCAAGCTCAATTGTTGGTAAATAAAGCCCTGGCGCTGTCATCAACAAATATTAAGGCAATGGAGTTACAAAACAGAATTTATGCCTTTGGCGAAGCGTCTAAGTTAGTTGAGGAACTTAAAATAGCGCTATTCGAAAATAATTGGCCTAAACAGGTCGAAGTAATTACCGACATTATAGAAATTGACCCACAACGCACAGAGCTGGCAGACGAACTGGCAAACGCTAAAGCCCAGTATACCAAGCAACAGCTAGCCAAATACTTGTCACGCGCAGACACCGCGCTGCAGCAGAATCAATTGGTCCAAGCGCAGCGGTCAGTTAATCAGGCAAAAGCAATTAAGCCTAACAGCAAAGGTGCTCAAGCTTTATCTGATCGTATTAATCAGGCCAAGGCTGAAGAAGGTTTAAGGGAAATAAAAACTGCGATTAAAGATGCTGCAAACGCCGACAATTGGGCGCAAGTAAATACCTTAGTTTTGTCTTCACTGGCACAACATTCAAACGATGTAGAACTGAAAAATTATCAAGGACAGGCACAGCAAATATTGTCAGCTAAGAAATCTCTTGCGGTGTTTGTTGCTCGGCCTCACAGATTAGCCGACGATAACATCAGGCAAGCGGCGGTTGAGGCGGTGCAGTCTGCATTTGGCGCATCTATCTTATCGCCAAGCCTGCAGCAACAAATAGAGCAGGTCACAAGCGCTATTGATCAATACAACAACCCAGTTGAAGTGCAAGTAAATTCAGATGGCAAAACCTATATTGTGGTGTTGGGCGTTGGGCATGTGGGCGAGTATAAACAAAAAGTGATTTCACTCAAGCCAGGTAAATACGTATTGCAAGGAAAACGCGAAGGGTATCGAAACAAACGTGTTGAGTTTACGGTAAAAGCAAATACGCCCATTTCTGTTAGTTTAGTATGCGATGAACGTATTTAACACTTAAAAAAGAGAATAATTATTACCATGCAGCAACCCATTGACTCACAAATTAAACAAGCGCAACGCAAAGGTGTTGGTGTATATGCGCTGTCAGGTTTATTAACGTTTACTGTTCTTACCGCTTTTGGACTATGGTTGTTTTTTATCAAAGGGTTTAGTTTACTAATTGGCCCAAGCGAAGCGCTTAGTAATGCAAAAGTTGAACTGGTATCTGGTTTTGCATGGGTAGGCAGCAATAATGTGTATACCTTAGGCGGTGATATTGAGCTTAAGGTAAGTTCATACACATTTGAACCTGCGGTAGTGACAATTACTAAGCAAAGCCCAAGAACGATTGAAGTTTTATTATTGCCAAGTCCTGCGGTAATCAAAGGACAAGCTTTGTTGGGTCTTGACACGTCTGTTGAAAAGCAATATTTAGCGCAAACACAATGGTTTTTAAATGGTTCATTAATTCATGTTGGCGCCGCACTATTGCATACAACCGCGCCGGGAAATTATGCCTTAGAAGTTACTAACCCTTATTTTGAAAGCACAACACAAACCCTTTCCCTAGTCCGCGCGCAAGAAGTGTTGCTATCTCCAGCTTTGGCAAGCGTAAAGGGCACATTAACCATCAATTCAGTTCCATCCGGTATAGCGGTCAGCATTGATGGCCAATCACGCGGGAAAACACCATTGTTGTTCTTTGCCCAGGGTGGTGAATATGCTGTGCGCCTAACCAGCGAAGATTACATAACGATAGATGAAAAAATAGCCGTCAAAACATCATTTTTAGCTCCTATACGAAATTATCAGCTACTCCCAAAGCCCGGCATACTGAGCCTAAGTGCCACACCAAACGATGGACTATTGTTGATCAATAATATTGAGTATAGCCTTGGTCAAATTGATCTTGCGGCGAATAAACACCATAAAGTTGAATATAGTAAATTAGGGCATGCGCCGTTCATTAAAACTATACGGGTAAACAAAGATGCTGCCACTAATCTGGATGTAACCTTAAGGCCTTTATATGGAAGCGTAACGATTACGACTAATGTGCCGGCAGGTTTGAGTGTAAACGGCAATGATGCTGAATTATCACCCGTGAGTAAACGTTTGCTATCGGTAATACAAACAGTGCAAGCCCAAGCCCAAGGTTACCGAAGTGTTAAACGAAGTTTTACGCCTGTAGCAAATAAAAGCATAAATATAGATATCACGTTATTGACTGAGTTTAATGCCAGACGCGCTGAAGGCAAGCCTCTGTTTGCAGATACCTTGGGTATCACTATGCGTAAATTTAGAGGCGATGAATTTACCTTAGGTTCACCTGCGAACGAAACGGGTAGGAGGCGCAATGAACATCAAGTTGACGTTGATTTTTCAAGATTATTTTGGGTGTCTGAAAAAGAAATAACACAAACACAATTTGGTGCATTTTTAGCCGCTAATAATTCTGTTAAATCAAATTTACCGGTAACGGGGGTGAGCTGGCTAGAGGCCGCGCGATACGCTAACTGGTTAAGTCAGCAAGAAGGCCTACCGGTATTTTATAGGTTCCAAAATGGTCGCTATGCTGGCGCTAATATCTCTTCTAATGGCTACAGGTTGCCTAGTGAAGCCGAATGGGAATGGCTCGCTAAAAAAGCAAAACGCGCGGTAAGTACCGTATATGTTTGGGGTAACCAAGAAAAACTACGTGATAATGTAGGTAATTTTGCTGACAAAAGCATGCTTGGTAAACAGTTGATATTCTTTGATGAATACGAAGACGGCAAAACCGGTGTGGCGGAAGTGGGAAGCTTTAAGGCAGACCGCGCTGGCTTATACGACCTAGACGGAAACGTCAGTGAATGGGTCCACGACTTCTACACCACTGGAATTCCCGATACGAGCAAACGCCACATTGATTACTTGGGTGCGCCGCGTGGCGAGACATGGGTAATAAAAGGCGGCAACTTCGAAAGCGGACGCTTGCGAGAACTGCGCGGTGCGTTTCGCGAGTTTTCCGCAGCGGGCAAAGCAACGGTAGGTTTTAGAATTGCACGCTATGATTTGGCAGAATAGGGCACAATTCCGAGTATTAGTTTTGCCTAGAAATACCATCTAGTTTATCTGAAAGTTAGTACACGAGCGTAAAGAGAGTACAATATGAATAAACAAAAAAGACGCACGCTTATCCTAATAGGATTATGCATTGCTGCCTTAATGGCAACAGCCGTAGTAACCGCAATGCAGATTAGTTTAGACGCACCCGCTAGTTTACCGAGTGACATTTAATATGAAAAAAGAATTCGCTCATACCTCAAGTATGAATCCATCTCCCATAATCTCTATGGCTGTGTTTTTGTCGATTGTTGCAGTAATACATTTGTTCTATCAAGGCGTAATTAGACCTTTTGCTGAAGCGGCAGTTGTTGCGTACGGTAGCGGCGCAACTAGCAATATTTGGGTTATTTTTAAAGACTTTGAGCAACAGGCCAGCGTTACTATTGGGCTATTTTGCGCCTTTTTAATCATGTATAAATACCAGCGCATTGTATTTCATGAAGAACCCCTTTTTACTATGGATTACCTACAAGCTTACGACAAAACACAAACCCTCGATGTAAGCCAAGCTCTTACCGAATTAGAGCAAAG
>JBLHMY010000197.1:0-4495 GCA_047621065.1 Glaciecola sp.
CATCCAAGCAAACGGCACCTTTCGCTATACTCATAATGGCGACGATCCAGTGGGTGATTCACCCAGCTTTACCTACACCTTAAGCGATGGCTTTGACTCAGACATCGGCACAGTGATCATTGCCGTGGCGCCGCTTAACGACGCACCGGTGGCACAAGACGATAATTTTGAAGTAAATGAAGGTGAAACCGTCACCGGCAACGTTATTACACATAACGATGGCGACGGTCTCATCGACACCGACGGCGGCGATGGCGCAGACCTTAGCATTACGCAAGTGAATGGCACAGCGTTAGAATTTATAGGTGGTGAAGCGAGTGTAACCATTGTAAACGACCCCAATAATGGGTCAGGAACTTTACTGATTAAAGCAGACGGCAGTTTTACCTATACTAACATTGGGTTTATATTGGGCTCTGCGCCACCAAGTTTTACTTACACCCTAAGTGATGGCACTAATACCGATACCGGTACCGTGACCATTAATGTAATTGATTCTGCACCTGAAGCGAAAAACGATGCAAATTTCATTGAAGTAGTGCAAGGAGTTCAAACTACCGTCTTTGGTAATACTGTTGGTCGTCGAGGTAATTCTGGTGATCAAGCCGATAGTTCTATTGATGGGTTTGGCTCTCCTATTATCACTCAGGTCGTTTATAACGATGGCTTTGCAGATGTAATTATTACTTTTAGCGACACCGACTCACAAAAGAGCATTACAACAGCATTTGGTACCTTAAGCATAAATAGTGATGGACGATATAATTTCGAAACCTTAAACGGTCTTACTCCTCAAAATGAAAAAGTAAAATTCGAGTACACTATTCAAGATGGCGATTCCGTTAATGCTGAAACCTCTTCGGCCACTTTAACAATCAATCTTTCGGCCGCGCCAGCCCCCGCTCCTGCAGCGTTTTCTGTAGACTTAGATGAATCGGTTCTTAGCTCTAGTAATACTATAGATACTGGTTTAATTGATGAATCAACACCCAGCGCAAATGAAGGGGAAGTTGATGACAATGCAAACATTGAAGGTTTAGGCGATATAATAACCGACAGCTATGCACAGGAGTTAGACCAATATCTTGCAGACATAAGCGGCGATTCCGTTCCTATTGGCGATATTGGACAAGCAGTAATAGTTAGCAATATTGAAAAAGAATCCATTGTATTGGATAAAGATGGGGAGGAATCTGAGCATGCATCATCACCCACAATCTCTAACGGATTGTTGGCAGAAGGGGCAGTCATAATAAGTGATGCAACTGCACCGACGAGCGTGCCTATTGCCGAACTAGACTCATCTGATACATTATAATATCGTGATTTTTGGGGTCGATAACACAGTCAAACAGTAATAGATTGTGTTATCGTTAATGAGTATACTTTAAGGTAACTGAAATTTTAATGCAATCCTCGGCTCAGCCTTCCGCACAATGGACAATTAACGCATCACAGCGTCTTAGCTCCGATCCCTTACTCGACAGTTTAGTGTTATTAACCGAACACTTTGGTAATCCTTGTTCTGGCGACGCATTAACAGCTGGGCTGCCCTTAACGAGCAATAATTTAAGTCCAGAACTTTTACCACAAGTCGCTTCACGTGCAGGATTAAGTGCAAAACTGGTACGCAAAGGGCTGAACGAATTACCTTCTATGTTACTTCCGTGCATATTAATGCTAAAAGATAAAAATGCGTGCATATTGCAAGAACTCAACTTAGAAGAAAACAAAGCCGTTATAACCTTGCCTGAAACTGGCGGCGAGGAGCAATTAACGATCGAACAATTAGAATCGAGCTTTGTTGGTTATTTGTTTCTCATCAAACAACAATACAGTGGTGATCGGAATTTTGATGTACATATCAATGATTCTAAGCAGCATTGGCTGTGGCAACATATTAAAGAAGCGAAACCTATATACAGAGATGTCATTATCGCCTCTATCATGGTCAATATTTTCGCTTTAGTGTCCCCTCTTTTTGTCATGAATGTTTATGATAAAGTAGTGCCTAATCTTGCCTTTGAAACACTATGGGTGTTAGCCATTGGCGCCGGCATAGCGTATATATTTGACCTTATTTTAAAACAAGTACGCGCTTACTTAATAGATGTTGCAGGAAAAAAGGTTGATATAAAAGTATCCTCAAAATTATTTGCCAAAGTTATAGGCATTCCACTAGAAAAGCGCGCTTCTAGCGTGGGCGGGATGGCTAAACAAATCAGTGAATTCGACAACGTCAGAGAATTTTTTTCGTCAGCTACTATAACCGCCTTAGTCGATTTGCCCTTTGCCTTATTATTTATGCTGTGCATATGGCTAGTGGCGGGCGACTTAGTTCTATTTCCAATTTTCGCGTCTATCCTTATTATTGGCTACACCTTTTTAACTCAACCTAAACTTCGAGCGGCCATTGAAGAAAGTAATAAATTTACCAGCTTACGCCATGGCCATCTAGTTGAATGTTTGGGAGCTTTAGAGTCGATTAAAGCCAACGGCGCTGAAGGTGTGGTGCTAAATGCTTGGCAACAAATGGTTGGCCACACATCTAACTGGCTTCTTAAATCTAAGATGATCACTAATTCAGTGACTAACTTTGCTAGTTTTATTATGCAAGTTTCAATTGTTGGAGTGGTAGTGCTGGGCGTTTACCGTGTATCCGACAATTTGATTTCTATGGGCGGGATTATAGCGGCTGTATTGCTAACCGGCCGGGCTATTTCACCCATCGCTAAACTCGCAGGCTTAATGACGCGTTCTAATCAAACAATGAGCGCCTTAAGGCAGCTTGATAGTTTAATGGCACAAGAGGGTGAACTTGAAGATAAAGCTCACTTACCAAGCCGTCCTAAACTAGTAGGTAACATTTGCGCCGAGACCATTAGCTTTACCTACCCACAAACAAAACATGCAGCGCTGCAACCCATGTCGATTGATATAAAACAAGGCGAAAAAATTGCCATAGTAGGGCGCAATGGTTCGGGCAAAACTACTTTGGCAAAACTACTCCTAGGTTTGTATAAGCCTTCCGTGGGTAGTATCCGATTTGATGGATTAAATCATCAACAAATACATCCAAGTGATTTAAGGCGAAATATTGGATACCTACCTCAAGATATTACCTTATTTCATGGCACCATTCGCGACAATATTTTGTTTGGAACCCGGCAAGTCACTGAATATCAGCTTATCAGAGCGGTGCAACTTTCTGGCGTTAGTGCCTTTACTGACCAAGAAACACAAGGCCTCGATCAACAAGTTGGTGAAAACGGCAGTTCGCTTTCACGTGGACAACGTCAGTCAATTGCGCTTGCCCGGGCAATTTTAAATTCACCGAAAATACTTTTGCTTGATGAACCAACTGCTAGCTTAGATGCGCGTGCTGAACAGCAGTTTCTAAAATCAATTAGTGCAACTGCAACCGATCGCACATTGATATTAATTACCCATAAAATGGAATTATTAGCATTAGTGGACCGAATTATCGTGTTAGAAAAGGGTAAAATAGTCGTTGATGGCCCCAAAGAAGCCGTACTGCAAAAACTTAAAGGCGGCAAAAATAGCCCAGTGGGTAGCTTATGAAGGTTAGCCAACAAGATCTAGAAATGGCCGATGATGTGTATGGGGCAATGCTAACCGAAATTCCCAGTCTGCACCGTTTAATAATTTGGTCAATGGGAGGCTTCCTGATAAGCTTTTTTATATGGGCTTATTTTTCTGAGTTGGACCAAGTTACGTCTGGGATGGGTAAGGTAATTCCATCTTCACAAATACAAATTATTCAGAGTTTAGATGGAGGTGTGTTAAAAAAATGGTTTGTACAAGAGGGTATGCACGTTACCAAAAACCAACCTATTGCCAGTATTGATGACACTCGCTTTCGTTCCGACTTTGCCGAACAAAAACAAGAAGTAGACAGTTTACGCGGAAACATTATTCGTTTAAGAGCTGAGCTGTCAAGTATATTGGTAGGAAACAATGCTAACTGGAAGCAGCAAATTGAAATAAACAAGCAAGACCTTATCTATCCAGATGATCTCAACTTAAGTGCGGCATTTATGGTAGAACAACAACAACAAGAATATTCTGGCCGACTCGACAATTTAATTAATCAACTGGCTATTCAAGAACAACAAATACAGCAGCGAGAGCACGAGATTACTGAACTCGAATCAAAAATAAACACCTTAGGCATTAGCTTTGGCCTCGCCCAAAAAGAACTAGATTTGACCCGGCCACTTGCTGAGAAAATCATTGTATCAAAAATAGAGTTATTTAAATTAGAACGCAGTGTAAACGATCTTAAAGGCGAACTAGACGCCGTGCGTTTACTTGCTCCTCAATTAAAATCAGCGTTACAAGAATCCATCTTAAACCGACGCGAAACGGTGCTTGTTTATAGAAGCGAGATACGCGCGAAACTAAATGAAATGCAAAACCAATTGTCGCGCATTAACGAATCACAAGTGAGTGCTCAAGATAAATTAACAAGAGC
>JBLHMY010000198.1:0-4464 GCA_047621065.1 Glaciecola sp.
GAGGGAAGTACGACGATAATCTTAATGCTCGCACTCAGTTTTGCTATCGTGACAACAGAACCAAGATAATCACAAATAATATAAAACTGAGGCTTTGCCAAAACAAAAGCGGATCACGCTGCAAAAGAGGCTGCCTGGTCTTAGTCAAAAATAACTTATTCGGATGACGCATATCATAAGTGAATTCAGATAAATGGGGATAGCGCTTTAGCGGATTTAGTTGCAATGCTCTGTGCAAGGTATCATCAATCCAAGGTGGTAAATCTGAATCGTCGTTTATTAAACTTTGATAAGTAAATTTGCGCTGAGCCGCAACGCTGGTTGCTTGGATAATATGAGCGGAATAAGGAAAGCCGCCAGAGAGCATTTGGTAAGTCATTACCGCTAAAGCATAAAGGTCTGAGCAAGGGGTACCTTGATGACCTAAGAAATATTCAGGAGCTGAATAGCGTATTGTACCTCTCAATGCGTGTTCTTTTTTAGGGTCTGTCACACCCGCAATGTACACTGATCCAAAGTCGATAATCTTAGCCGTATTTGAACTGTCTATCATTACATTCTGAGGACGCAAGTCTTGGTGGATCATTTCCTGACGATGAAATGCTTGTAAGCCTTTAGCTACTTGTTCAATGATAGCTCGAACTTTTTCAAGGTTGGGCTTGGGGTTATCAATCATCCATTGGTGCAAGGATATACCTTCAATATACTCGCTGACTAAATATAAATAATGACGTTTTCGGTTTGGTTCAATCGCTTTGGCAACATGTGGATTGTCGACCCGTTTAGCTATCCATTCTTCAAGCATAAAACGCTCAAGATAATGACTGTCATCACGCAACTCTGTTGAAGGGATCTTAATCACAACACTTTGCTGACTGTCCAAGTCACGTGCTAAAAATACATGACTGCGACTACTGATATATATTTCACGGATAATTTCATAACCATCAAATATCATTCTAGCACTTAATGTTGGTGGCAGCGGCAACTGGGTCAATTGCTGCACTTCATGCAGTTCATAATGAGGTACATGATCGATACGCACGATTTGAACACTTAAATTATCGTCGCTGCCAGCATCAAGTGCTTGATGAATCACGTCTTTAGCAGCGAAGTCCAAGGACTCTGCACAAGCAATGGCTTTTACAATTTGGGTATCTTGTAGAAACTCATAAACGCCATCAGTTGCTACAACGAACACATCACCTTGCTCAATAGATTGAGTTTGATAGTCAATTTCAAAGTTTTGATCGATACCTAACGCTCGGGTCAAATAACTGACGTCAGCTGATACGACTCTTCGATGATCGTTAGTCAAGCGCTCAAGGCTGTCACCTGACAAGCGGTAAATTCGAGTATCACCAGAATGGAAAATATGGGCAGTATTTGACTTCAAAACCAGAGCACTAAACGTACAGACATATCCCTTATCTTTTTCGAAACGGTGTAGACTGTTGCGTGTTTGAGCGCAAAGCCAACTATTAATCGCTTTAACGACTTTTTGTACTGACGTTTTTACTGACCAAGAATCTGATGTGCAATAATAATCTTCTAAAAACCCTGACACAGCGGTTTGACTTGCAATCTGGCTGACCTGACTCGAGCTAATACCATCGGACATCGCAAATACGATCCCCTTGCTACTAAGCGAGGGTTCACTGGGTATCATGCAGCCAATAAAATCTTGGTTAACCTGTTTAAGCCCTTTATCAGTTGCTTGACCAGCACTCACACTAAGGGGCTTATTTTTTGGTTTATGCGTATTGATGGTAATTTTATTCCCAGAAAAAGGCTCCATAAAATGAATTATAGAGCCTTGAGTAGCATTGTTTGAAACTCGCTATGCAGATTTGCGCGCTGGTGAAGTTCTAACGTGAGTGTAGTACAAAGGTAAACCTACCAGCAACAAGCCACCCGCTAAGTTCCCTAATACCGTTGGTAATTCATTCCATACTAGGTAATCGTAAACAGTAAAGTCACCGCCCATGATCATAGAGAATGGGAACAGGAACATGTTTACAATTGAGTGCTCAAAACCCATGAAGAAGAATAACATCACTGGCATCCACATTGCTGCCATCTTTGCGCCAGCTGAAGTTGAAATCATTGCACCAACAACACCCATTGAAACCATCCAGTTACATAACATGCCACGGATAAAGATGGTAATCCAACCAGCAAATCCATGTTCCTGATAACCCACTGTTCGAGATTCACCAATGCTGGCGACTTTCTCGGCTATAGCTCCGCCCTCAATCGAATATCCATACGTTAATATAAAGGACATAAAAAAGGCAGTGGTCATGGCGCCAGCAAAATTACCAACAAACACCAGCCCCCAGTTTCGCATGACGCCTGAAAAAGTGACACCAGGGCGTTTATCTAACAGTGCCAAAGGCACTAAGGTAAATACGCCTGTTAACAAGTCAAACTTCATCAAGTACAGCATGATAAAGCCAACAGGAAACAGCACAGCTCCGACTAAAGGACTGCCCGTTTTAACGGCGACTGTAATAGCAAAAATCGCGGCCAGACCCAAAATTGCCCCAGCCATAAATGCACGGATCAGAGTATCTTTGATCGACATATAAATTTTGGATTCACCTGCATCAACCATCTTGGTTACAAACTCACTCGGTTCGATATACGCCATTACTAATTCTCTCTTATTAAAATTCGGTTGTTTTAAACTGCACTTCAAAGATAGGGGCAACAATTTGACCCATAAATTTTGCGTTTTTAACTAGTACTGACTCAGTGTCGCAATGGACATTTAATCAGCCACTAATCGGACTAAAATACCGCCAGATTACCAGGCGTTATAAGGTAAAAACTTACCATTTAGGGTCAAGATGACTCGATCACCCTTGGGGTTTTCTTCTTTCTCGACGTCCATTGTAAAATCGATAGCACTCATGATTCCGTCGCCAAACTTTTCCTGAATGACTTCTTTTAAGGTATCGCCATAGACGCCAACAACTTCGTAAAGACGATAAATTAACGGATCTTGTGGTACTGATTTGGCCCATTCCTTGATTGGGTATTCCTCCAATGCAGCTTTTGCCTCAGTCGGTAACGCTAGAAAAGAAACCAATTTTTCAGCCACCTCTGCAGTGCAGCTGTTCATCCCTAAACAAGCTGATGTAGTCCATACCGTCGACATACCAATTGCTTGAGCAATACCTTCCCAAGTTAATTGTCTGTCTGCCTTAATTAAAAAGATGGCTTCTGTTACATCAATTTTTTTCATAATAATTTCCTAAAAACAGCGATAAGGGCCATCAACATTCGTTACTAAGCGCCAGCAGCGCAAACAAATTTGAAGTACTCAGTAGTATCAAAGGTTTACTACGTTAACCTACTACTAGCGATAACCATGCCAACCTTAAAATACTTTATATCTAATTGTTTTTAATGATTAATATATATAATATTAAAAGAATAGTGGCAACGAAATTTCGAGGATAACGATTTATCGTTGTGATTAAAACGAAATATCGTTTTCGTACTGATTGTCCATTTTAGCCATTAGCCAATGATATCTCTGGAGTAATATCTGTATTTAAGCGTTGAGCCATTTTTGGCGGATAAATGCTTTTTTTTATATCCTTAGCGTAAATAACATCAAGCAAAAACCTACTCCAGAGTAAGTTGATGATTTTATTATTCAGCAAAAAAGTATCTTGTGGATAAATTAATACAAATGAGATTGATTCTTGTTTGTATTCGTGTTTAAATATCGGCTTAATCAAACTATATGCGTTAACAAGGAATCGATTTTTTGAAAATATCTCAACTTTCCCTAGGTATCTCTTCTATATTAATGGGCGTCGTATTTACATCTTCTGCAGCTGAATCTACTACTGATGCGAGCACTAATAGTATTGAGCAAATCACTATTTTAGGGTCTACCGCTGCGGTATCTAAGCTTCCTGGTTCAGGCGCCTATATTGGTAAAGAAATACTAGATACTTACGCAGTTACAGACATTCAGCGTATTTTATCCTCTACCGCCGGTGTCTATTTTGTAGAAGAGGACGGCTACGGATTACGCCCTAATATTGGTATGCGTGGATCAAGTTCTGATCGCTCTGAAAAAATTACTATAATGGAAGATGGCGTTCTCGCAGCGCCGGCCCCTTATGCAAGTCCCGCTGCCTATTACTTTCCTACTGTTGGACGCATGCAAGCGGTTGAAATACTTAAAGGGGGCTCAACTATTGAGTATGGGCCGCGCACCAGTGGTGGCGTTATTAACTTGGTCTCAACTGCCGTTCCACAAAATGCTTTGGGCGGCAAATTTGATTTCGCACTTGGAAGTGATGGTTTTTCAAAACTACATACTTTTGTTGGCGGGAGAAATGAAACTAGTGGCGGTTTAGTTGAAATTTATAACTACCAAGCAGATGGATTTAAAACACTTAACTCCGGGCAGGATACTGGTTTTAACAAAACAGATTTATT
>JBLHMY010000199.1:0-4457 GCA_047621065.1 Glaciecola sp.
CCCAGGCATAACGAGCTTTGTTAGGAATGATTGGAGTTCATCAAACCCTTGGCTCATTGCGCCAGTACGGTTGAGAAAGTCATAAACGCCATAAACTGGGACACATGCATCAACTGCACAATCAGTTTTTTCGAATCCGGGTTTTAGCGATTCAGTTGCCGATGCTAAACCTGCAAGTGCAGTTAGGTGTCCTCCTGCAGAGCCTCCAGTTAAAGCAACAAAATTTGGGTCGCCCTTGTAGGTTTTTATGTTGGCCTTGACCCAAGCCACGGCGCGCAAGACATCTTGGATCATCGCCGGCATTTTATGTTGCGGCCCTAGTCGATAATTTATGTCAACGACAAGCCAGCCTTTGGATGCCATATGCCCAATGAGTGGCTTTGCTTGCTGATGTTTTCGGCCAACAACCCATCCTCCACCATGAATATGTATGAGGACAGGCATTGGCAATAAGGGTTCTGTTTTTGACACATATATGTCGAGTTTGTTTTTGTTGCCTGACGTGCCGTAGGCGATATTCTTAAGGCGTTTTACAGTACGTTTGGGTGGTTGCAAGGGAAACAATGAACCTAGCACAAAGCGCTTAATGGAAACGCCTTGTCCGTCAGGCATGTTTTGTGAAAGCACTTGGCTTCCTTGCCATGATCGCAATAATGTTAGGGCCAAAAGGGGTAGCGTGGCCAAGTTAATTATCACAATTGCGGGTAATAATGGACCTTTGAAAAGACCCACAAGGAGCGAAACAAGCGTTAACAATAAAAGTGGCAAAGCTAACACTTGACCTGCCAAGCTCCAGCCAAAATAAACGAATGATAAATAACGAACCTTGCGGGGAAGTTTAGAATGTATAGCCCCTGCGAAGGCTCCCGCGAATAAGGTTACCGATAAAAAGATATGGAGAACATAAATCATATTTACTCTTATTGAACATTACCTTACAAAGTAATGTTCGAAGTTAATGAATAACAGATTGTAGCATTTTATCTTTAAATCTCTATGGTATAAGACATTAGGTGGCTTAAAGCTTACGCTAAAGAATAAGACAAAATATTTTATTACCAGAGCTTAAGTGACAGAAATAAGCGGTACTCGTAACAAATATTTGTTAATGTAAGGTCACTTTTTGTGCATTCAAATATATATTTATGAATAGTAATTCCAAAGATAAAAGTCACAATTCCTCCAACAAAGTGGCTAGTTCACGAAGCCAAGGTGTGGGTCGTTTAACTATTGAGGCCATAGTCGCTATCACCAACATTGTTGAATCAATGCATATGCGTGTAAGTCCGCTTTGGGATGCAAAGTTAAGGCCTGAAAAAGAACAGCTTTCAGGCATAAGCGGGTTGGTGTACCGCAATATTCGCAGTGTTACACATCGGGTAGGTAAAAGTATTGATGCGCCACTGGCGGCAATCAGTAAAGTACTAGCTTCTCAACCCGATTCAACTTCCACCCAAGCTTTGCTTGCAGCATTAAACGGTGTTTTAGGTGATCATCTTGTTCTTAGCCAGAACTCTTTGGCTATCTCTATGCAGTTTAGAAGACAAGGGCAAATTTTAGATGAAGACCAGTTGCGAGAGATCATAAACCAAAGCAATGGCAAACTTCTTATAATGGCTCATGGTTTGTGTATGAATGATCTGCAGTGGTGCGTTAAAGGACATGATCATGGTGCTGAATTGGCAAAAGATACAACAATGGAAGTTATTTACCTACATTATAATACAGGGCTTCATATTAGCGATAACGGCAAACAGTTTGCGAGCTTATTGGAGTCTTTGGTAAATTTATCAGATAAAAATTTAACAATTAATATATTGGCTCACAGCATGGGGGGACTAGTATCGCGCAGCGCCTTTCATGCTGGCCAAAGCAGCGGCCAAAAATGGCCGGAACTACTCAACAAACTAGTGTTTTTAGGTACTCCGCATCATGGGGCTGATCTTGAAAAAGCTGGTAATTGGATTGATTTGATTTTAGGTGCTCATTCATACACCGTTCCGTTTGCGCGCCTAGTGAAAGTGCGCAGCGCTGGCATTACAGATTTACGTTATGGCAACGTGCAGGAGTTGGATTGGCATACCACTGAACGCTTTGAGTTCAGTGGTGACCAACGTTTGCCTTTGCCATTGCCCGATAAGGTGAAGTGTTTTGCGATAGCTACGAGTGCAAACCAAAGTATTAATTACCCATTAGGTGATGGGCTGGTGCGGATAAAAAGTGCACTGGGTGAGCACCAAAATAAGGCCTTTAATTTACATATTTCAGAGAGTCGAAAATGGGTCGGCACTAACATTAACCATATGCAACTGCTAAGCGACCCTAAAGTGTATCAAGTGCTCAAAACGTGGTTTGAAATAGCCTAATTAATAAACATTTTTGTGTGTTGTATGTTGCTTGGCCGTCACTTATACAGAATCATCAGCAAATAGTGCTAAACAGGTTTAATCTAATTTAGCGAATAAAATTGAAAAAACTATCTCGCTGTGTGTAAACTAAGGAATCGAAACTTTAGTTTATCGAGTTAATCATCATGTCAAACAAACTAAACGCGCTGGATCTTGCGTTTTTGTCGTTGGAAAAGCAAAGTACGCCAGTAAATGTGGCTAGTCTAGCTATTTTTGAAATTCCTAAAAACTATAAGGGAAATTTTCTACTCGATTTATTGGCCAAATTGGAAAGCCAAGAGGCCGGTCCGCCTTTCAACCAAAAGTTAAGCTCTGTGCACAGCGCTGCGTTGCCTAGTTGGGAGACAGATACTAACTTTGACATTCATTATCATGTGCGTCATTCAGCATTGCCAAAACCCGGAAGACTAGATGATTTACTAGAGCTAGCATCACGCTTACATAGCCGACTTTTAGATCGTGAAAGACCGTTGTGGGAGTTCCATTTGATTGAGGGCTTGGAAAACAATCAGTTTGCCATGTATATGAAGATGCATCATGCCGCAATAGATGGCATGGGCGGTATCGAACTGATGGAAACTTGTTTTAGTTTGTCTGCTAATGATGATGTTAGAGCCCCTTGGGCAGGTATGCCTCGTCATACAAAAAGCGGCGCAGATGAATCATTAGGGCTAATGCAAAAAACTAGCAAACTAGTTGAAAAAATGGGTGCCAGTTCTAAGATGGTTCAAGACTTGTCAAAAATGTTTATGGGGCAGGGCCTCAAAGCTGTAGGCATTGATAAGAGTTCGTCTCCGGTGCCTTTTAGCGCACCAAAATCTATTTTTAACGTGCCAATTACCGGTTCTCGTCGATTTGCAGTAAAATCGTTATCATTAGCACAAATAAAAACCTTAGGTAAACAGGCCAATGCCACGGTTAACGATATAGTGCTTGCCCTGTGCTCTGGTGCGTTACGCAAATATATGATGGAGAAAGGGGCATTACCTAAAAAGTCATTGATTGCTTCTGTTCCGGTTTCTGTCCGCCAAGTAAACCGCTCCGGCAACCAAATCACCTATGTGATAGCAAATTTGGCCACCAATGAGCCCGATACCATGACTCGTCTTGCTAAGATTGGTAAGTCAACTCAAGACGCAAAAAAAGAACTTGTTGATGTGTCGGCAAATGCAGCCACTAATTTTGCTGTCATGGCCCAAGGGCTAGTGGCGGTGATGAACCAATTAAATATATCCAGCTTTATGCCACCAGCAGCGAATGTCACCATATCTAACGTGCCTGGACCACGAAACCCTTTGTATTTTGGTCAAGCTAAGCTAAAAGCAACCTATCCTTTGTCTGTATTGATCGATGGTCAATCGTTAAATATTACCGTAGTTAGTTATTGTGACACCATCGGTTTTGGATTAATGGCTTGTCGGGACACCATTCCCGATGTCAATATTATTGCTGATTATATTGAATCTGCAATGGACGGTATTGAGGGCGGTATTTATTTAAGAGATTTGCTACTAGAGCAAAAAGACCAGAAGTAATATTTAACTGTTCCCCAAATTTAAACGGCCAATAAGCATGCACTCTTGTAAGTAGTGCAAAAGTGCATGCTTATTAAAGCAAGTTTTGCCAATTTCCTGCATAGAATAATGCCTACCTTTGTAAGCAAACTTAGGCGCTGTAATCTAGCCTTTGTAATAATTAATAAAATATTTTAGAAATGCTGAGTAATTAGTATGCGATTTCTAATTTATCTCTTTAAGATACACCCCATCGAAGCAATATAATTTATTTTTAAACATCTACGGAGAAACATTATGAGCAATATCGACAAGATTAAAGAAACAGCCTCTACTGCAGAAGAAATGGCACGTAAAATATGGTTAGCCGGTTTAGGTGCCTATGGTAAAGGGTATGAAGAAGTTAAGGGCCGTATTGAAGCACTTTCAACTGATTCTAACAAATTATTTGATGAACTAGTTGTTAAAGGTCAAAAGCTTGAAACGGAAGGTAAAGGTAAAGTTGAAGAAGTTAAAAATGAAGTAGTAGCTAAAA
>JBLHMY010000200.1:0-4453 GCA_047621065.1 Glaciecola sp.
TCTTGCATCCTAGCTCCACCGCTGGTAGAAAAACATACAAACGGGCAGTTATTTTCAATTGCAGCGTTTACGCCTTTTACAAACTTAGCGCCTACCACCGAGGCCATAGACCCCCCCATAAACGCAAATTCAAAGCTTGCTACCACCACGGGCATACCGTTTAATTTACCTTTCATTACCACCAACGCGTCTTTTTCATTAGTGGCTTTTTGCGCTGCACTTATTCTGTCCTTGTAACGTTTTGAATCTTTAAATTTAAGGATATCTTGCGGCTCAAGTTCACCGGCTAACTCTACTTTGTCTTTAATGTCGAGAAAGGCATTGAGGCGGCCGCGGGCGGTAATGCGCATATGATGATCACACTTAGGGCACACTTCCAACTGCTTTTCTAATTCAGTTTTATATAACACTGCGTTACAATCTGAGCATTTTGTCCAGATGCCCTCAGGTACGTTACCTTTGGTTCCGTTTTGTGTTTTCGGCAGTATTCTTTCAATCCAGCTCATAAAGCATTCCTGTTGTTATTGTTTTAATACTAATTTTTATATGAGTGCAAAGCGGCTTTGCAGACTATGCGATACTATTTCACGTCAAGTAGGCATCTTTAATATGCGTAGATTAAACCATAAAATGGATACTTTTTATATGTTTAACTGGTCTAAAGTGTGATCGTAGAGCCTGTAGTTAAGGCATATAGTCAATTTAGTAATGAGTTAATCAATCTGTTGTTCATTTTAAGTCTGGCAAGAATAATGGACCAGCATGGGTCTTGGGTAAGGCAAAGCGATCATCGTAATCTACCTCGACCAAATATAAACCGTTTGGTTTAGCGGTGGATGAGGCTTTTGCACGGTCTTTTATTGCCAGTACCTCGGCTATATAACTGAGTGGTTTTTCGCCGCTGCCGACATCTAATAGCGAACCCACAATGTTTCTAACCATATGATGTAAAAAGGCATTTGCTTTAACATCAACAATAACAAACTGCTGCATGCGATATACTTTTATATAATGCATTAATCTGCAAGGTGTTTTGCTTTGGCAATGTGACGCCCGGTAAGACGTAAAATCGTGCTTGCCAACCAAAACCTGCGCGGCTTCATGCATAAGGCCTGCGTCTATACTTTTATAGACATGCGTTACCCCTGCGTTAAATACACCTGAGCGCAAGGCGCTGTTGTAAATAACATATCGATATCGCCTAGCGGTTGCACTAAATCTTGCATGAAAATCGTCACCTACTGGCTTTGCCCATGTGATTGCTATGTCTTTGGGTAAAATGGTATTCATGCCGCGCGTGAAGGCTTTAATAGGTCGGGCCACCGGCGAATCAAAATGTGCGACTTGCGCGGTAGCGTGAACTCCTGCATCGGTGCGCCCAGCGCAGCTAATAGACACGTTTTGTTGGAGAATTTTAGCCAGTGCGTATTCAACACGTTTTTGTATTGAATCTACACTTAATTGCCGCTGCCAACCGCTATATTTGGCACCCATATATTCTACCCCAAGCGCAATGCGACTAGGGGGAAGAATAATGCTATCATCATCGGTGTCTACAAAACTCATGCCTTCAATCATTACCGATTTTGCGATTGATTTCGACGGCTACGCTGACCCGTAACCTTATTTTGTTTGTGTTTTCTAACGCTTCGGCGCATGCGGCTTAATTTAGTATGATCTAAAGTTTCAGCGACGTGCATTTTTGTTTCTGTTTCAGCGGGCAATTGCACCATTTTACGCAAGGCATTTACATTTTGGATATCGAGTTCAACCCATGCAGCCTGCGGTAAACGTTTAAGCAAATCTAAATTACCATAGCGAACCCGAATCAACCTGCTAACCTGCACACCTTGAGATTCCCATAAACGTCTAACTTCTCGGTTTCTACCCTCAGACAGGGTTACGTTGAACCAATGATTATGACTCCCCGGATCTCCCGGGCGTACGTGAATATGATTGAATTTTGCCATGCCATCTTCAAGCTCAACGCCCTGAGATAAAATTCGTAACATTTTAGGGGTAACTTCACCAAATATTCGTACCGCGTATTCACGTTCTACTTCATGGCTTGGGTGCATTAATCTGTTAGCCAACTCGCCATCGTTAGTAAACAACAGCAGGCCACTGGTGTTAATATCAAGCCTGCCTACGGTTATCCAACGTTCGCCAATTAGCTTAGGCAAACGTTCAAATACAGTGGGCCTACCTTCAGGATCTACACGAGCGCACAATTCCCCTTCAGGCTTGTTGTACATCAGCACTCTACAAGGCGACTTTTCTTTTGAACGGGTAATTAAATGACCGTCTACCCTTATTTGAGCGCTCACCTGAACCCTATCCCCCAAAGTAGCTTGGGTTCCGTTAATGGATATTCGACCTTCTTGGATCCATCTTTCCATTTCACGGCGCGAACCCAGTCCATTGTTCGCCAGTACTTTTTGCAGCTTCTCAGATGCAGTCTTGTTATCGCTCATTAGTGTATATTTGCCTTGATAGATGTTTCTTTAGGTAAGTTTTCTGTATTTGTTGCTTCATTAGGTACGACTTCTTTTGATGACACCTTAGCGTGAGAACCTTGTTTTTCAAGCTCTATGCTAGCTTGACTTGAGGCCTGCACAGCCGCTTCAATATTTGCCGTGAACGCTTCAGCCGAAGGTAAATCACTCAGTGATTTAAGCGCAAAATAATCTAGAAAAATGGCCGTCGTTGCTAGCAACGATGGTTTTCCAGGAACTTCTTTATGTCCTACCACTTTAATCCACTGCCGCTCGGTTAATGAGCGTATAATATTGCTACTCACGGTCACGCCTCTAATATCTTCAATTTCGCCCCTAGTAATGGGTTGTTTATAAGCAATTAAAGCCAAGGTTTCTAGCATCGCGCGCGAATATTTAGGTACGTTCTCTTGCCACAACCGGCTTAACAACTGCCCTAATCCAGTGTCAGATTGAAACCTGTATCCGCTGGCAACTTTAACAAGCTTAATACCTCTAGGTGCGTAATCTAATGCTAGCTCTGCAAGCGCTGTGTTTAACTGACGCGAAGAAACCGCCAATTCACTTAAAATAGTGTTGCGCATTTTATCAATGCTAAGGGGGCTTTCATTCACAAAAATGGCCGCTTCTAGCAGTTGTTTGAGTTGGCTGTCGTTAATTTTGCTCATATTCGCCTAGTTTAACATGAAGATTGCCAAATGGTTCACCTTGCTCAAAAACTATCAAAGATTCTTTTACTAACTCAAGTATGGCAATAAAGGTAACGACTAAGCCGGCTCTACCCTCTTTGGCATCAAGCATCTTATGCAGTGGAATATACGTTTGCGAATTTAATTGATTTAATATCATGCTCATACGTGCGCGGGTAGACAAAGCCTCAGGTGCAATGTGATGGTGATCAAATGTGCTAGCGCGACGCATAGCGTCATAAAACGCCATCACTAATTCCTGCAGTTGCACTTGGGGAACATGTTTAATGGGCTGCACGTTATCGCTGGTCTTTGCATTGGCTACATAAAAATCTCGCTGCAGGCGCGGACTATTGTCAAGCTCTTGCGCCGCTACTTTTATTTGCTCGTACTGGCGAAGACGACGAACAAGCTCGGCACGAGGGTCGTCTTCGTCATCGCTATTAGCATCATGTTTTGGCAACAACAAACGCGATTTAATTTCTGCTAACATAGCAGCCATTACTAAATACTCTCCCGCTAGCGCTAGTTTCACGTCAGTCATTATTTCTACATATTCCATGTACTGGCGGGTAACTTGAAGAACGGGTAGCTCAACAATATCAAATTTTTGCTTACGAATTAAGTAAATAAGTAAATCGAGCGGTCCTTCAAAAGTATCTAAAATGAGCTCTAATGCGTCGGGAGGAATATATAAATCTTCCGGCTTGTTAATTAAAGCCTCACCATTGATAAACGCAAGCGCAAGTGGCTGTTGTTGGGTTATTTGTGCAGCTTTCGCTCCATCTGCAAATGCTAGCGTGTTTAAGCGGTTTTTTGAGGAATCATCATTTGAACCATTCATGCATATAACATGCTTTGCTAGTTAAACGGCGAAGGATCGCCGCTGCCGACTCGTATTATTGTGGCTTCACCTTCGGACATATCTATAACGGTAGTGGGTTGTTCCCCTAAGTAGCCGCCATGAATAATAAGGCCTAAACGTTTTTCTAGCTTATCTCTTATTTCATCGGGATCGGTTTCTGCCATGTCTACGTTGGGCAAAATAAGCGTTGTGGACATAAGTGGCTCACCTAACTCTTCTAATATAGCAAGCGCAATAGCGTTGTTGGGAACGCGAATGCCAATAGTTTTACGCTTTGGGTTTTGTAAGCGTTTGGGTACTTCTTTGGTGGCCTTTAAGATAAAAGTATAGGGACCAGGTGTATTATTTTTTATTTGCCTAAATGCAGTGTTATCGACCCTAGCATAAATTGACAACTCTGACAT
>JBLHMY010000201.1:0-4377 GCA_047621065.1 Glaciecola sp.
TATTTTAGTAAGTGCGTTTCGAAAGTGTACGAAGCGAGTATTTCTGGCCTGTAACGCCGGTAGACTAATGTCAGTAAACTGCCTTTGAAGCTCATTTGCTTTTGCTCCCTTGGCTTTTGCTAAGTCGGGGTATTGGCTAAGTTCGTATTGCCAGATTTCGTCAAGCAGTTGTGTAAATGCTACTGATGTTGAGGCTGAGACCGACGTTTTAGCCATTACTGAATCACCAGCGGTATGCGCTGATTTGTGCTGCGCGCATCCTGATACTGCAAAAACAAGAACGATACAAGGCAACGTTAACAAGAGGGCTTTCAACATGGTTTACTCCTTGGTGCTACTTTATGTGGTGGTGTGTTATTTGGTGCTATGCAAATATACGAACTATAGTAATAGCGCTACAACTATAATTATTATTTTCTAGGGGTGTAAATAGGGCTATGGATAGCCGTTACGTTGTTTTCACCTATTTTATCAGGAAAAGGCCTAATTTTGGCACTGCGGTGTTCCTTAACTTGGTCAATTCTAAGCACATTATGCATCGGAATAAAGCTCCTATCTACATTTGTAAACTCATCTTTGAGTCTCTCATGGCTAGGGTCTAAAACCAATTCGGTATGGGTATCCCATACAAAACCTGCTATTTCAACAAAGCCAAAAATAGAACTGCTCATTAGTTCTTTTACATATAACTCGTAGCGCTCGCCGCCACTATTAAATTCCACTCTGTATAGCGTGGTTTGCTTACTCATATTATTAGTCTACTTTGGGTAAAGGGTATTGATAGCATTATTTACGGCAGTTCAGCAAATAAAGTTTTGATAACAATAAGCGCATCACAATCACCCTGCTGGATATTGTTTGATATTGCCAAACCTTGGGCAAAGCAGCTAAGTTTTAAACCCAGCGATTCAACGTTTATTTGCTTACTGATTTGTTGATGTGCAATCGCTCTTTCAATGCAGCCAATAAAGCTTAGTTGTAAATTATCAAAATAGCGCCGTGCTTGGTTGGAAATATTGTTGTCTTCTTTGCCAATCTCTACAATTAATCGTATTAACAAACACCCTTGCTGATTAATATGGGTTTGATAAGCATTAAAATAGTCGATAATACCTTGAGGAATATCCTCAGTTGCCTGTAAATGATGCTGCAAAGGCACAAGGTGGTGGGTAATATAGTAGTTAAGCAAGGCGTCCATGAAAGCTTGTTTATTGGTGAATTCTAAATAGAATGCACGACGGTTAAAGTCGGTTGCGTTAATCAGCATACCCATTGAGCAACCCCTGTAGCCTTTGGCAAGCACAACTGGAATGGCAGACTCAAATACATCATTAAGTGCATATTGAGGTTTACGCGGCATTGTGAATTCCACAGATGTGTACGCACATAATTTGATTCCTATTTTATTATGTAAACTTCACCATTTCGTAAAATTATGGCGCTAGACAATCCTTCTTCACCTTTTTTAAAGCCTACGTCAGAAGCTCTAGACTCACATGTAGGATTTTGCCATACAATTGAAGAGGTCAATTTATTATAATAATGCGGCGTTTTGGGAATAGGCTCAGTGCTACAATTAACTTTAAAGCATCTGCAGAGTAAAACCAACTCCCTGTTTAATTTGTCGGTTGAGGTATACGCCCCAGTTTAAATGTTAATATATTTGCAAAGGTATTTCTATATTTCTATATTTCGATTTGCATTGGAGTGAATAAGACATCGCTAATTCAGAAGTTGTTGAGCCTAAAGCTATTTAAAGTAGCATAGTAGGCAACGGCAATAACGAAGTGTTGTTAATTATGCAGCTACCTACAAGTTAATTTGGCTAGCCTTTGTGTACAATTCTTGGTTAAATGGCGGTTTAAATTGCATGCTGCTTAAAACGCGCGTTGGCTAGATTTAAACTGCAAAATGAAAACGACTGATTAATAAAAGGCAATAGTGTGAAATTAACTTCAAGCATAAAAATAACCGGACTAATGGCCGCCGTAAGCTTATTTTTATTAGGCTGTGATGCTACCAATAACGCTTTAACGCAAGCATCAACTGCCAATGGCGGCGCTTCCAATAGCATGCTTATTAAACCAAATGTAGGGAATATTAAAGGCCATATGAGTTTTTTAGCTCATGACCTTTTAGAAGGTCGTGATACAGGCTCGCGAGGCCATGAAATTGCTTCTTTATATATAGCCACCGAATTCCAAAGATATGGATTAAAAGCCGCCGGTGAAGATAATACCTTTATGCAACGTGTTGGGTTTAGAAAGGGGCTACTCGTTCAAGAATCGCCATCACTTGTGCTAAGTAGTGGCAGCGAAACCACCGAATTAGCTTTTCCAAATGACTACATAGTTGGACCAAACTTGGGATATGCCCAGGCGATGATATCGGCGCCGTTAGTTTTTGTGGGCTATGGTATTGTAGCACCGGCCTTAGGACACGATGATTATGCAAACATAAATGTTGAAGGCAAAATTGTAGTGGTCTTAAGTGGCAAACCGCTAAGCTTACCAGGCGAAGTAGGTTTGCATGTATCATCGCGGACACAAAAATCTAATTATGCCGCAGATCGCGGCGCCGTTGGCTTTTTTACTATTCAAACCCCTGCTGGCGAGAAACGTCGTCCATATGATCGTTCTAAGTTATATACAAAATCACCTCGCATGGCCTGGATAAGCAAAAACGGTGAGCCTGGCAATATGCGCACCGAGCTAAAAGCGAGTGCGTTTTTTAGTCAAGCAGCAGCAAAAACATTGTTTGCTGATGCAACCGTTTCGCTAGATGATATTTATGCGCAACTTGTAAAAGGTGAAGCACCTGCGGCCTTTGATTTGGCATTTTCAGCAAGCTTAAGCTATGACACTACATTTGAAGATATTAGCAGTCCAAACGTAGTGGGAATGCTTGAAGGCAGCGACCCTATGCTTAAAAATGAATATGTTGTATATACCGCACATTCAGATCATTTGGGTATTTCCAAATCGGTAGAAAAAGATAAAATTAATAACGGCGCCATGGATAATGCGACGGGCACAGCGGTACTAATGGAAACAGCTCGTATGTTTTCACAACTGCCGGTGGCGCCTAAACGGTCCATATTGTTTGTTGCTGTGACAGGCGAAGAAAAAGGCTTGTTGGGCGCCGACTATTTTGTGCGTCACCCTACTCGTCCACTTGCAAGTCTGGTGGCAAATGTAAACTTGGATATGCCGCTACTCACCTACGAATTTGCCGATGTTATTGCGTTTGGTGCAAGCCACAGTTCGATGGGTGAAAAGGTTGCTATTGCGGCGGCAAATGCCGGTATTAGACTAACTGATGATCCTTGGCCTGAGCTTAATTTATTCACCCGCTCTGACCACTATGCTTTTGTAAAACAGGGTATTCCGGCAGTATTTTTAGTCACAGGCATTGAGTCAAAAACCCCGGGTATTGATGGAAATGAAGTCTTAAATGAGTTTTTAGCCAATCATTATCATCGCCCTTCAGATGATATGACTCAGCCATTTGTATGGGACGCGGCGCGCACGTTTACGCAAGTTAATTTTGAAATTGGCTTAACATTAGGTAATGATGCTCAGCGCCCTACGTGGAATGAAGATAGCTTCTTTGGACAAACATTCGCTCGTAAGTAGTTCGTTTTAAGACCGTCTATAATAGGCTAAGAATCCTCTCATCGTTTACGGCGAGGGGATTTTTTCATTTTAGGTATTTTTGAGCATAACTTTCATTTTTCAACCCTCTAAAAACCTGTCTGGCTTTTTTACAATGCCTAAATATGCAAATTAATTGATTGATTAAAATCATGTATTCATTGAGTATTTATTTATGGCACGGTTTCTGCAAAGTACTATCTTAGTAAAACAGACTATATTTTGTTTCATACCTAAAGTTAATAACTTATATAGCCAAATCAATCAGTTTTTATTGGAGTAGTAATAAAATGAAAACAATCATTAAAGTAATATCTGGCGCCGTAGTGGCATTAGGACTAATAGCGAATACCCAAGCAGCATTAGTAACCGTGAGCATGACAGGCGACAACACATTATCTGGTGGTCTTTGCGCAGATACTAGCTGTACAAGTATTGTGTCGAATTGGAGTGATTTTGGGGCAATGACAAATAGTACAAACTGGCGTTATTCTGACACCGTTAGTTTGACCCTTAATCCGGGTATTTACGCTTTTGCATGGTTAGTTGAAAATGTAAAACAAAACTCAAACGGAAACCCTGCAGCCCTTTTAGCGCAGTATACGATAGATGGAACCGCCTTTTTCTCTAATAGCAGTTGGGAAGTGTTTGACAACATTACAGGAGCTCTTCTTTCAGGTTCTACTCAATATGGGACGAATGGCCAAAGCGGTGTAATTTGGAC
>JBLHMY010000202.1:0-4376 GCA_047621065.1 Glaciecola sp.
TAACGTTTCATGATAAAAAATAAACCTGCATAGACAACTTGGTTCCGCAAAATTGGCTCACACGATTAGCAGCTTGCGTTGTTGCGTTTAACACGCTGGCTTTATTGTATGAGTTAGTATTAGCAAGGCATAAATTTTCATTTCACAAAAAAATTCCCGCGGTCTCTTTAAGTACTTGAGCGTAGTTCGAAGCTACGTTGTTGACGCTATTGCCCCCACGAAATAAGAGACTATCTTCGCCTTGTCTGGTAGGGTTAGTATTAGAGACTAGCCAATGTTCAATAATAAGGGAATAGTATATTGTTCTTGCATCGAAAACTAAGCGTAATTCTGTCTTTGATTGTCGTATTCACCATTGTTTGTATCTATTTTTCGAGCGCATTTGTTATAGATATTTACCTAAAAAGCAACAAAGACCAATACCAACGTGGACTAATTTCAAGTATTTCAAACGACATTAATACTTTTGAAATAATTTTGGAAACAGTGGAAAGAAGTTGGGACGAAGAGCTTCAAGCTGCTCTGCCTATTTTAGCGGCGCGTATAGCAAAAATCCCAAAGCGCGATTCACAGCAGCTGCAAGCCGCTATTGACACATTCAAAGAAGAATTTAACTTGTCGGATGTGTATTTAATAAGCAGCGACTTGACTGTCGTTGCAGCAACGTTGCAAGATGAAGTAGGGCTAGATATGACTAGCTTTAGTCAAGAATATACCTCAATGTTAAGGGCTTTACTTAACCGAGGTGAGGTACTTACTCATCGTGTTTCTCATGCAACCAGAACCGGTATACTCAAAAAATACGGTTATTTGAGTTTGCCTGGCAGTAATCTTATTGTAAACGCCGACATAAACGTAAAGCAAAGACTAGAGTCGGAAAGTAATACCCAATTGAGTCGTTTTCTTTTTGGCGATTATGTGAAAAATTTAGAAGTTAAATACAACATAATTAAGAGTATTGACTTAGTTTTAGTGAGTCAACAAGATGCTTTTTCTCTTTTTTTTGAAGATCGTAAAATAGATACTAAGACCGCTAATCAGTTTTATTTTGGTGAGCCATCTGAGCAAACTGATGATTCCATATTTCTTATCCCAATAGTACTAGAGTCTTATGAGGCATTAGGTTTAAAAACTATTCTTAAAATTGAATTTGACCAATCTCCAATTGAAAAAGTACAAAATGATTTAATTATTCAATTAACAACTATTGCTGTAGTGGTTATATTGCTTGCTTATTTGTTACTGCAATTCTTTATTCGTAAATTTGTGTTAGAACGTTTTATTGACTTACTCGCGCAAATAAATAATAAACAAGGCGGAGATGAAAATCAAATTATCGTACGCGGTAAAGATGAGATCGCTCAAGTAGCTAAAGCAGTAAACACCCTAATGCTGAGTTTTGAACAACAACTTAGTCAAAACAAAGTATTGCTAGCAATTAGTAATACAGACAGCCTAACTGAGCTTTCAAACAGGCGCCACTTTGACGAAAAAATGGAAGTTGAGTGGTCGCAAGCCACCCGAAATCAGTCTACTTTTAGTATTGTTATGATAGATATAGACAGGTTTAAATTATTTAACGATGCTTACGGCCATGAAGAAGGTGACAAATGCCTTAAGTTAGTTGCGCAATGTATTAAGCAGCAACTAAAGCGCCCTAGAGACTTTGTGGCACGCTACGGAGGTGAAGAGTTTATGTGTTTACTTCCTGATACCGACGAGGCAGGCGCCATTATTGCAGCGAATAATATTTGCGATGGTATTCGAAAGTTACATATAACCCACGGCGCTTCTAATGTTCCTGAGTATATTACGGCAAGCCTAGGTTGTTTAACCGTAAATGGACTGCATTCATTTAATATTAAACAACTACTCAGTCAGGTAGATATACTATTATATGAAGCTAAAAACACAGGCCGAAATAAAATCTGTTTCAACTACATTCCGGCAACGGCGGTGATGCTTAAAGAAATAAAATAACTTAGGCTACTTAGCCATCTTTATTTATTTGTTTAATCAGAGCGTTTCTTGTTACTTCACAATTACCATTTGCAACTTGGCATGTGCCAGCTGCCATATGACCACCGCCTCCAAATTGTAGACAAAGGTGGCCAACGTTCGTTTTTGAACCCCTATCGAGAATCGATTTACCAACTGCGAAGACCGTATTTTGCTTTTTGAATCCCCACATTTGATGAATTGAAATATTACAATTGGGGAACAAGGCATAAACCATAAATCTATTACCCGCGTATATTGTTTGCTGATCGCGTAAATCCAGTAGCACTAAATTTCTATAAACAGTTGCGCATGACATGACTTGCTGGGTAAATTTTTCAGTGTGTTCTTTGTAAAGAGCAATACGTTCGAGAACATCCGGCAACATTATAATTTCGTCAATGGTATGATCCCGACAATAATCAATTAATTCCATCATTAGCTGATAGTTTGAAATACGAAATTTCCTAAAACGTCCTAATCCTGTGCGGCTATCCATTAAATAATTGAGTAGCACCCAGCCCTCAGGATTAAGGATTTCATCGCGACTAAGTTGGGCTGCGTCAGTTTTGTCTACTGCTGCCATCATGTCATCCCAAGCCGCAGGGAATACTTCTTTACCGCCATAGTAATCATACATAAGGCGCGCAGCGGAAGGCGCTGTAGCGTCAATAATATGATTTTGCTTTAGTTTGCCGCCGCTGCGCTTGATTTCACTTAAATGGTGGTCAAACGCTAAGTAACAGCCCGAAACATAAGGCAGGTTTGTGGTGATGTCTTGTGGTGATATTTCAATAATTCCATCTTGCATATCTTTTGGATGCACAAATTTAATATCGTCAATTAAGTTAAGCTCTTTTAACAACACCGCGCACACAATACCGTCAAAGTCGCTGCGGGTTACCAATCTGTACTTACTTTCTACCGATGAGGTCATGGTCGACAAATGCTATCTCCAAAATATATTCTCAATAACTTCTTTATGCATCTATCCTACCTGATCATGAACGCTATATTCGATGGGGTGGGTATATAGAGACATACTCAGGAATATGAAACAAGATGCCAGTAATTATGGTAAAAGCGATTAATGGCTTTTGCATGGCAGCATTCTTCTGATTAGTTAATCCGACGTTTATCACAAATTGTTAGCCTGCAAAAATGTTGTCATAAAATTGTCACTTTTCTTTCATGAATTTAACATGTTTCCTTCATGTAAGTGTAAAAAACTTGTCTTAGTCTTCTACCTTTTAATTAGGAAATTACTTCATGAAACTGCAACAAAAATTAATTCGTACAATAGTCGCCATTGCAATAATAGTTGGTTTGAGTGGCTGTGGTTCAGATGGTGCCGATGGTGCCGATGGTACTCAAGGACCAGCGGGCCCAGTTGGTGTGCCCGGCAGTGTAGGCTTACCTGGTAGTGTAGGCTCACCCGGCAGTAGTGGTGAAAACGCACCGCGGCAGTTAAGTATTGAAGTGATTGGCCGTTTCGCTACTGGCGTTTATGGCAAAAGTGCTGCCGAAATTGTGCAATTTCACGTAGCGTCAAAATCTGTTTTCGCTGTAAATGGTGCAAGCAACCAAATTGAAAGAATTGCCTTACACAATATACCCACGGTTGGCGTAGGTAACCCTATCAACGATGAGAGTTTATCTTCGCTCGCATTTACTTTTGCAAACACGGTTGATGTAGTAGGTGCTTTGGGAGCTACTGAAACCATTACCATAGGCGCATTGAATTCTATTGCTATTCATTCAAATATGCTGGCGCTAGCGGTAGAAGGTGCTACTAAGCAAATGCAAGGCGCGGTACTCTTTTATACCTTAGATGCGATGGGCGAGGCCACTTACGTAAAAGCAGTAAAAGTGGGCGCATTACCCGATATGCTAACGTTTACACCAGATGGCACAAAAGTATTGGTTGCTAACGAAGGCGAGCCAGCAAGCGATTACAGTGATGATCCACAAGGTAGCATCTCAGTTATATCGATTCTTGACAATGTCCCCGCAGACTCGGCTACAAGCATCAATTTAAGCACCGATATCACCTTTAGCAGCGACCTTCTTGAAGCTGCTGACTACGATACCGATGCCAAGCGCATGGCGTTGTTATCGGCTAGTGGCGTAAAATTTGCTGGGCCTGCGGGCAACACCGTTGCAAAGGATCTTGAGCCAGAATACATTGCAATAAGCGCTAATAGCAAAATAGCTTATGTGTCTATGCAAGAAAACAACGCAATTGCTGTGATAGATCTAGAAAAAAACCTGATTGAAATAAAGGCGCTTGGTTTTAAAGATTGGGGTTTGTTTGATATAGACTACACGAATGAAGATGAACTCCCATCATTTAGAAAACTACCGAATGTTTTTGGTAT
>JBLHMY010000203.1:0-4311 GCA_047621065.1 Glaciecola sp.
AATTACAGCTCATAATGCGCATTTAAACGATGCCAGCGAGGCGGCATTTAAAGCGACGTTTGCACGTTTACAGAAATCACGTGAAGTATTACTGCTGTACAAAGATGAAAATTTAACAGAGGCTGAATTACTATCAAAAGAACTTGCGCTTTATTTATTTGACACCTTAGCGGATTTTGAAAAATTTAAGTATCATAATTATCCGTTTAATCAAATGTTCGGTTTGCAAAATAGTTTTCCAATCTTTATGGATAGTCAGCATGATATTTCTGGGCTTGAAAGCGTGCAGCATTACATTTCACGCTTAAGTGAATCAAAACGCTATTACACTCAAACGCTTGAAGGCATGAGGGTTCGCGAAGAAAAGAATATTTTTCCACCTAAGTTTGTTATTCAACGAGTATTAGATGAAATGCAAGGCTTTATAAATAAGCCAGTGCGAGACAATTTGCTATACACCTCGCTTAAAAAGAAAATTGAGGAAAACCAAATAATAGCCGACGAACAAAAAGCTGATTTGCTCGCGCAGGCTGCAAGCGAAATTCAAAAAACGGTTTATCCTGCTTATCAAATGCTGATAGATTATTTTACAATTTTATACAACAAAGCGGGCACCGACGACGGCATTTGGCAAATGCCGCAAGGCGATGAAGTTTACAAACTAACGCTTCGCTTTATGACAAATACCGACTATTCGGCAGATCAAATTCATACTATTGGCCTTGCGGAAGTTAAGCGCATTCAAAGTGAAATATTGGCTGTTTTGGCCTCTCAAGGCTTTGATGTGTCGACAGGTTTTACTGTCGCTATAAATGAGCTTGTTGCCCAAGAACGTTTTTATTATCCCGATACCGATGCAGGTCGAGAGCAAATTCTAGCCGATTACCAAGTCATAATAGACGAGATAGAAGCTGGCTTAGGCGACTCCTTTTTAATGAGGCCCAGAGCCGATATTGACGTTAAACGCATTCCAATATTTAAACAAAAAACCGCACCTGGTGCTTACTATCAGCGGCCAGCTTTAGATGGGTCACGTCCCGGCGTATTTTTCGTTAATTTATATGATATTAAAGCCACGCCTAAATATGGCATGCGCACATTGGCATATCATGAAGCCATTCCCGGTCATCATTTTCAAACTAGCGTTTCAATGGAGCTTGAGGGCCTGCCTATTTTTAGGACCTTGTCGCCGTTCGTTGCTTATACCGAAGGCTGGGCGCTATATACCGAGTATCTTGCTTGGGAGTTAGGCTTTCAAGATGACCCTTTCGATAATGTTGGTCGCTTACAAGCGGAACTATTCAGAGCAGTTAGGTTGGTGGTAGACACCGGTTTACACCACAAACGCTGGACACGACAGCTTGCCGCGCGATACATGCTAGAAAATACCGGCATGGCGCAAAGCTTGGTAATATCAGAAATTGAACGCTATATAGTGTTTCCTGGACAAGCAACTTCATACAAAGTGGGTATGATGAAAATTCTTGAAGTGCGTGAAAAAGCTAAAACGGCTTTAGGTGATAAATTTGTACTGGGTGAATTTCACAATGTTATTTTAAGAAACGGTGCGGTTACATTAGATATTATGGAACGCTTGGTGGACCGTTGGATTGCGGTCACCTTAGCCAAATAACAGGCTACAACTATGGGTGTTAAATTGCCTAAGAGACCGTTAAAGAGTGACTTCAACAGCCTCCTTAGTTAAAAACTCTGTTTTTGCACTAGGCCCAGCTTACTTATTAAGCTGTTTTGCTAAATAAGCGTTAAAAGCAGGTGCCGCTGCCCTTTTATCTTTTGCAATAGCCTTTACTTCAGGCATTGCATTAAGTTTTTCCACTAGCGCTTTTGCCCCCGGTGCTTCTGCTAACAAATCAATATTATAAAGTTTTTTGGCAACGCCCGAAGCTAAGTCGAGTGAATAAAGAAAGAATATATCAGCCGCACTTAACTTGTCTCCCGCTAAATATGGTGAAAACGAAGCTGCACGTGAAATTGCCTGCATGCCATTAAGTAATGCGCGCTTTACCTCTTTTTTGGTTACCTCGTGTACAGGCACGCCCCAAAAGGCTTCTGTATGGCAGCGCCTGGCAGGCAGTTCAACATATAACTCGACCATTTTCATCAACTCACGTATGCGTGCTTTTTCGTATGGTGTGCCGGCAATTAATGGCACGTTGGGCGAAATCTCTTCCAGATAGTCAAAAATAACATTGGTTTCAATAAGCATGCCTTCGGCTGTTTCTAAAGCAGGTACTTTGCCGGTGGGTACAATGGATAGGTACTCGGGGGTTTGGTTTGGGTAGGTAGTAACCGCCTCGTATTCAATGCCCTTTAGGGCCATAGCGAGTTTTATCATGTTGTAGTAGTTACTGACGTCGAATCCGTATAGCTTTAGCATTTTGTCTCCGTTTATTTTAGGGTGGTGTTGATGCAATTCATCACGTTATGATAACGCATGTTTCTACGCAGATTAAATCTATTCGGTCTCTTTTTTAAAAATATTGATTAAATTTAGACTGTTTATGAACGTTAAATAAGTAAATTATTAGATTACTCATTAAAGTTGCCTTAGTATTTAAAAGCTTAGTATTGTAATTATGTCGATTGTTCCCGATGTTAATGTTGCTGGCAACGCATGCTGCCGCTTAACAAAATACTTGGCTTATTAGCATCAGCCATCCTCAAACCACTTGGCAAAATTATTTGGCGTATAGAGCGCAGCTCATTAAAGGTTGTGTTGCTGATGCTTTGGTTCCGAAAAAAGCGCCAAATTTAATAATAAAAGAATGACACAGCTGGCCTTACCAAAAAGCATATTCGAAATACAAAATACGCTAGTGATAGTAATGCCGGTTTCATAAAAAGGCGAGTGAGCGGGGGTTCTCAAGCACTAGAAGTTACTCAAGATGGCGTGACTAAGAAACTTTATTTTTATAAAAAAATAATAAAGTAAAATTATATGGCGGTGAAATTAACTTTTACTAAAGCGTTAGGGCATTTCTGGTGCGAATAAAACTCGCAAAGCGGGGTAATCCGCGCTTGGTATAGCCGTGGTAGGCAAAGGTCACAACATCGCCTATTGCCGGTGGATTTCTGCGTTCATGATCGCTAAAGCCGGTGCCAATTTTAAATTCAACTATAACTCCAGCATCGTTTATGTACTCCACCAATATTGCGCCCATACTACCTTTGTACTTGCCTTTGCCAGCCAAGTGCCTAATTACTTTTCCTTCTGCATCCATAAATTTTTTTAACTTAAGTAAATTGCCGCTGCGCCCATGGCTGAATAAGGCATTGGCCTTTTGCAGCATCAGCCCTTCAGCGCCTTGATTTGTGTATTTTTCTAACATTGCCGCTAGCGCATGATTGCTTCGTAGCTTGTGTTGCTCAACTGCCTGAAGATGAGGCATGCTTATTTTGTGCAATAAAGCCGTATAAAACTTAGCTCGGTGGGTAAAGCTTGCGGTATAATTAGGTGCATCAAACACCATATATTTGATATGCTGCCATTGTTCATTTATGGGGATATCTTTGCTAACAGCAGATGCAATATATTCAAATTCGCTACGTTTGAACCAAAGTTCACCGTCAAGCCATACATTGGGTAAGTCTTTGGTAAACCATGAAGGTGCGTGTATTAAATGCCCGGTGCGAGTTCTCAACTCTCTATTTTTCCAAATAGCGCGAATACCGTCGTACTTTTCACTGACCAGATAAGCTTGAATATCTTCTTTTGCATACACCTGTGCTAATTGAACGGCAACCGGTATTTGTTCGTCCTGCAGCGGTGCGCTTATAGCTAAAGCGGCAAAAATGCACAGAGCAATTACAGCTAAAATTTGTGTTATAAAAGTATATAAATAAGTAATACAACGGTGACTATCATGCATAACACGTTCCTTGTGTTTAGTATTTGTATATGTGTGAGTTTGGCGTGTTTGCACTATAGTCTTTTCTGTAGAGATCAAGCAACCAGGATCATGTAAAACTAGTCTAAGTGCCAGTGAACAGGGCCGCGTTAGTACCTATTTTACGCGCAATATCAGTACCGGCGACAACGCTTGATTTTGAGAACGGCACTGTAGCCAATACTATCAAAACCATGCAGGATATTTTAAATGGCATAAAAGCGATTTCTGATGAAAATGGTAACGCTATTAGTGCGCCTCAGGTGGGTGTCTCTATCCGCCTAATTGTATTGAGAATAGCCGGTAAGTTTGTCAATATTATTAACCCAATATTGAGCGAGCAAAGTGCAAACACATTTATGTTTGAAGAAGAATGCTTCAGTTTTTATAGTGTACGTGCGAG
>JBLHMY010000204.1:0-4298 GCA_047621065.1 Glaciecola sp.
GCTTATGCTGAGAATAGTTCTATGTCAACATGGATAAACTGTTTGCGGCGCTATAAAAACACGCAAAATGTACAGCATGCTTCAAACGCAATTACCGAAAATGTTGAAATGCTCGCAGCTCAGCTTGAATCGGGCAACAGTATGATCCGTTATTTTATATGGGCTATCCCAAGTATTGGCTTTATTGGCACCGTAAGAGGCATCGGTTCTGCTTTAGCTAAGGCCGAAGAAGCCGTGGCGGGAGATATTTCAGGCATGGTTGACAAACTGGGGGTGGCCTTTAATTCAACTCTTGTGAGTTTAATTATTTCAATTATTTTAATGTATTTACTGCATGTGCTAAATAATCGGCAAGACGAAATGGTCATAAACACACAAAAGAACTGCGAAAAACACCTGTTAACGCAGTTACATAAGCAAGTGTAAAAGTAGCTATATCAATTATGGTCACTAAACGGCGCGAAAACGGTTTTAACCTAGCATTTTTAGATGTAATGGCCTGTGGTTTAGGGGCAGTTTTACTGATCCTCATTATTGTGAACTTTAATGACGACACGCCTATCCCTAGCGATGAGATTGAAAAGCTTGAACAAGAACTAGCGGCTACTGAAAATCAATCCCAATTTGTCTCCACTAGCGTAAGCGCTCAAGCATCACAAACCTCAATAGAGCAAGCAAATGCAAGCGAACAGGCAACACAGATTGCACAGCTAGCTATTCAGCAAAAATCACTACAGCGCGCTATCGCCGAGAAAAAAGCGGTGTTAGCTGACCTTGCAGACGCCGTTGCCGCAATAGCGCCACAAACCGCAGCAGACCTTATTGATTTGCCGTCTATTAACGAAGAAACATATTTGTTAGGGTTAATTGTGGAGGGCCGTAGAATAGGTATTTTGGTTGACACTAGTGCTTCTATGACCGACGAAAGCCTAATTGATATTATTAAACGCAAATTTTCGAATGATTCTGTTAAAAAAGCAGGCCCTAAATGGCAGCGCACCCTTCGTATTGTAAAGTGGATGCTGGCGCGTTTGCCCGATAATTCACAAGTAGCCGTGGTGAGTTTTAACAACAAGGCAAGTGCACTAGGATCACCATTAGTGAGTAGCGCCAAAGTTAGCACCAACATACAAAAACTGGTGGCAGATATAAATGCCCTAGTTCCCCAAAACGGCACTAACCTGCAGGAAGGTTTAGCTCAATTGCAGCGTACTATGCCTGATATGACCGATCTTTATGTGATTACCGATGGCTTGCCTTCACTCATTAGTGCATCTAGCGGATTTTCGCCTTCGCGGGCTTGCAATCCTTTACCTGGCCAACAAGCGACTATAACGGGCGCATGCAGGGTGGAAGTTATGCAGCGCACGTTAAGGGTAAATAAGTTATCAGGTGTACGTACTAATATTATTTTATTGCCCCTTGAAGGTGACCCACAAGCATCAGCGTTATATTGGCAGTGGGCGAGCTTTACTGGCGGCACCTTTATTAGTCCTGCGAGTACTTGGCCATGAGTATATATATTCGAGGCAGTAGATGAAAAAAATGCGCTCTCCAATAGAAGTCTTTAGCCTTTCGTTTTTAGACGTGATTTCGTGTGCTTTTGGCGCGGTAGTTATGCTTATACTATTAGCTAAAAACGGCGAGGAAGGCGACTTTAGTCAATCGGCTAACGTAGCCCAAATAACCAATTCCATAACCGCGCTGTCACAAGCCCAAACTAGTTTAGAAAGCCTAGAAGCACAAATGGCAGGACAACTAGCAAAGCTGCAAAAAGCGCAGCAAGATGGAGCTAGCAATGCAATTAAAGCACAAGCCTTAGAAGCCGATGTTAGCCGTTCACAGCAAAATTTACAGCAACTTAGCGATCAAGCCTCGGGGCTTGAAGTCGTATTAGAACAAAGTAAGCGTGCAGCAATAAGCGCTGGTAATGCTGCTGAGCGCGACGATGAAGTAGGCGGCATTCCTGTAGACAGTGACTACGTCATTTTTATTGTTGATACCTCCGGAAGCATGAAAAGCATGTGGAACAAAGTAGTAGATAGTATGCGCGAAGTGCTTAACAATCATCCTCAAGTGAAGGGTTTTCAGGTGATGTCTGACAACGGTGAGTATCTATTGCCGGCAAGTGCAGGCGGTTGGCGAAGAGACACCCCAGCCCAACGCAGTGCTATTTTGCGAGCTATGCGTTCTTGGTCAGGCAGTTCAAATAGCTCTCCTGTTGAAGGCATAGAGCTGGCCCTGCAGGCCTACGGTAAGCGCACTAACTCATTAGCATTGTATGTATTTGGTGATGATTATTCAGGCGGCTCTTACGACGTCACTTTAGCCGGTATCAATCGTTTAAACACCAATAGTAAAGGTCAAAAGATAGCTCGTATTCATGCTATCGGGTTTCGTCAAGCTAGGCGAGATTTGGGACAGGAGAGTCTGCGCTTCTCCACTTTGATGACAGCGGTAGCAAGGCAAAATAAAGGCACCTTTTTATCGAAATAGATATTCACATTATAAAGTGCGTTTATATACCTACTATGCGTTACAGCTACCCTACAATTTCCAATTTTGTGTATTTTTGGTAAATACCAGTCAAAATACTGAAAATTGGATTAAAATGAAAATATTTATATATTCCGCCCTTGTCATTAGTACCAGCCTTAGTTTTAGCGTTATGTCTGTCACTGATGAAGAGACATCCATTGAGATAAACAAGGAAATTCAGCAGCAAAGGGCTGTCGTTTGCTCGTATTACCCAAATGAATGCCCGGTAACCACAACTGGTGCTGGTAATGGTGGAGGAAATGAGCCACCATCAAGATACAAATCCAAACTACACTAGCATTGCACTAGTGACCCTAAATGAATGAAGAAATAATAAGCACAAGAGATTTTATACAAACCTATGGGCTATATATACAATTTATTGCATTGTGCGCCTATATTTTTAAAGTACGAAAGGCTACTGCATTTGTGCACTGCTTAATTACATTACTTATATTTACTATTGTTCACTATTTTATAGAAAAGCAGCTTCTAATAATGGCGCAAGAGCCTGGCTTACAAATACTAGTACGTAACCTTTGGTACTTAGGCTTTGCCTACACCGATGCATTTTTAGTCTTAATTGTATTGGTTATGTGTCGGAAAAAATCTTTAGTAATAGACAGAATTACACGGCTAATACTATTTTCTTATGTGGCTTTAGGTCTTACTCAAATTATGCGTTATGTTGACCGAGTGATCTACGACACCGACAAGCTAGGCATTTTCTATAGTATCGCTATACCCACTATCAATATTAGTATAACGGCCTTGATTTGCGGTGCAGCAATTGCTGTTTACGTAAAAAATAATGATAATCAAGGTTTGTAATCGTATTGTACAAAGCGCAGATTAATCGTTTTTCCTCTCGACCCAGCTTGGTTTTTGATTTAGTCTATGCGCCGTTTCAAAAATTCATACTAAATGAGGATTAACGATGAGTCGTTGTGCATTTTTAACCACCAGAAATTTAGAAGAGTTCTTTATTTACGATGATTTAGTTAAGCCACATTTAGCTGCTTTAGGTTGGCAAGTTGATGATGTGTCTTGGCATAACAAGGATATAGACTTCAGTCAATACGATGTAGTGATTGTGAGAAGCACTTGGGATTATCAGGCTTTTGCAGAGTCTTTTATGCAAACACTTACGCACATTGATAGCACAAAAACGCGCCTAGAAAATCCTTTAGCATTGATGCAGTGGAATGTGTCTAAAGGCTATTTAAAAGATTTGGAAGCGAAAGGGGTAGCCATACTACCGACCATTTGGCTGGATGTTTTTGACAGTAAACAAGTTCAAGCTGCCTTTGGTCATTTTGGCGTCAGCGAAATAATTATAAAGCCATTGGTAAGTGCCAATGCAGACTTCACTTATCGTTTAACAGAAGAAGATTTCTTATTTCAGCAACAAAACATTAAAAGTGAACTGAAAAACCGTCAGATTATGCTGCAGGCCTTTGAAAAAACTATTCTAGATGTTGGTGAATATTCACTTTTTTATTTTGATGGTGAATATAGTCACAGTATTAATAAGCTGCCCGCTAGCGGAGATTTTAGGGTGCAGGAAGAACACGGTGGACAACTTCAAAGTATAGAACCCACTGATGCTATGCGTGCACTAGCGCAAAGAACGTTAAACGCTTTACCTGAAAACGCGCTTTATGCTCGCATTGATATGCTTGACACAGCAACAGGATTAGCCATTATTGAAGTTGAACTAATAGAACCTTCTTTATATTTTAATATGGACGAAGAGTCGC
>JBLHMY010000205.1:0-4276 GCA_047621065.1 Glaciecola sp.
AAATAATAGGTAGCGCGAAACCGTCGTTTAAGCCACTTTCGACCGAGAGTGTTTGACGCTCATCAATGGGCACTGCTGGGTTACTGATTACTGCTTGACCTAGGGCGGCGTCTGTAGGAGCCATAATCGCAGCCACTAGCGCGACCAAAGCCAACGGCCATTCCGGGAAAAACACCATACCGACCAGCGTGCCAAATATAATTGCCAGTGGTAAGCCTATTAAGAGCATTCGAGTGGGCCATGCATTTTGGCTTTTCAACTGTTTTATACTAATTTGTGAAGCATCAAGAAAAAGTAACACTATTAATGCAATTTCCGCGACTAAGTGCGATACCTCTTTTGAATCATACACACCTAATATGCCAAAATAGGACATCACCACTCCTATTGCTAAAAAAACCATAGGGGCGGTAATAATAGTAGTAGACAAGCGTTTGGCCAACATGCTGTAAGTGCTAACGCAAAAGAGAATTGCTAAGATCCCAATTTCCATTCGGGTTTTCCTATAGTTTTTTCAATTTAAACCAACGGTAAAGACCGCCGCAGGGGTATCATTTTTTCAAGAGTTCATATAAAACTTAGCTAACTGAGAAATAACTGCAGCGGTTTCTACCTTGTGCTTTAGCCTGATACAAGGCCTTATCGGCCTGTTGAACAACGATATCTGCAGTCCAGTTTCGGTTGGTACTAAATGGAAAGGTTGCCGCGCCAACACTTACTGTAACCACAGAGCTGACTTTGCTGCTAATATGCGGAATGTGCATGTTTTCAATGGCTAATCTAAGCGCTTCAGCCTTTAGCTTTGCACCATCAGAACCAGTATTTGGCAGCAGACAAACAAACTCTTCGCCGCCATAACGGGCGCAGAAATCGGTATTTCTTACCACAACGTTATTTAATTGACTGGCAACTAATCTAAGGCAAGCATCACCATCACTATGCCCATAATTATCGTTGTAAGGTTTAAAGAAGTCGATATCAATTAGAAGAATAGTTAGTTCCCATTCATTTCTAAGCGACAGTGCAATCAATTTTCTTATTTGCTCATCAAATGCGCGTCTATTAGGAATACTGGTTAAGGGGTCTGTGAGCGCCATATCAAGCAACGCTTTTTCTTGGTCTTTTACACGCTTGAGGTACACCGAAAATGTTTTTGCGAGATCGGCTATTTCATCATCGCCATCAATGTTTACTGTTGACCTAGTATTTTGTGCCGCGCTACTCACTTGGGTTACCAATGACAACAGCCGCACCACAATTCGTTGATACAAAAAGTAAATAATGCCTAGCGTAATAATAATCGCCATAACGCCCGCCCAAATGGCAAAGGTAGTTTGTTTAGAGACTTGGCTTGCTGCGTTAAGTGCTTCAGTACTCACCGTTTGATTAATAGTTTGCGACTTATACTGTAAACTAATAGCAACATCAGCAATAAGGTTACGCACGAAGCTATCACGGCCCCTTGCTCGGCCTATTAAGCGCAATGATTCAATTTTTTGATTAACGAGTCCATTATCACCAATTACGAGTGATTTAAGTGAACTAATGGTTTGTCGCATATTACTTTGTGAGAGTAAGAGGCTGTCGTTGGTTAACTTTATTTGAACCCTTAAATCTTGTTCAATTTTGCGTAATTCATGTAAACGCGTTTGTTGATCAATTTGAATAGCCAGTAACAGAATTTTTAATAAGTTGTTCTCTATATTGTTATTTTCGCGACTAAGTCCAACATCTACAAACAAAGCAAATACGATGTTGTAGAAACTGTCAAAATTAGTCGTTAATGCGTTTTCTTGTTCCATTCTTTTTCCGACTAAAGCATCTAACTCATCAATTTCGTTATAAACCGAGTTGAGTTGTTTAGATAGGTATTGAGTCTCGGTTTTGCTATTCGTCACATTGAGATTAATTTTTGCTATGACATCGTCAATTTTACGTCTTGCTAAGCGCTTCTCGGGCTCAGAATGAGATTCAGATAAAAAATTTGTAAGGGTGGCAAGAGACTGAATTTGATTATTTAACAAAGATGTTTGGGCAATAACCGGCAACGACTCCTGAGTTAATGACAATAATAGGTCACGAACATCAGCTAGGCGTATTAACGAGAACATTGTTAATACACTAAACAAAAATATAATACCAAATTGAGCAAGCGTAAAAAGCCTAACGGTTTTTTGCTTTTGGAAAGCCATATTATGGTTGATCCGCTTTGTCAACAATACGTTGCTCAATTTTACTATCTAACTTTCCGTTAATACGAAGGGTTTGCAAAACAAGGTCTGCAATCAATATTGTTTTGTCAAATGCCAGGGAGTTTGGTTTGTTGCCGCCAGAAAGTGAAACATAGCCATCGCCGCCCGAAGCCAAATAATCTGTGGTGGCTAAACGATAAGTTTTATTTTTTTCTAATCGTTTTCCATTAACTAAAACTGATAATACACGCTCCCCGCGAGGTGCCGAAGAATCGAATTCTACCTGCATTCCAGATACTTGTGGAAACGTGCCTTTTAGAATATCTAGGCCGGCAAAACCTACTTCTAATGCTTCAGTCAATTGTTGCCCAGAGATTGAAATAACGCTTAACGTTGACCTGAAAGGTAACTCTGTGGCAATCGTTCTATGTGTAATTTGCGTATTTTTTTGGTATGTGGTGTCGCCACGAATACTACCACCATTTATAATGCCAATATCGGCTTGACCAACATCCCGCATGGCGTCCACTACAAAATTGGCAAACGCATTTTCTTCGCTGCGCACACTATCCCTACTGGTTGAGTATAAACCGTCCCAATACGCTACATTTATGTCGAGCAATCTATTGAGCTTAAGTAAATAGGAATTCACCTGATTTTCAATAAAGGGGTCGGCTGACAAATTCATTAAATCTATTTTTTGCAGTGACAGCAAGGGAAAATTTGTATCTGCAGCAAAGGTTGCGATCATAGCCTGACCGGGTTTGTCTGCTACAAACACCCGCTTGTCTTTACCAAGTTGCTTTTTGTAACTGTCGGTTGTGCGTGTAATTGAAACAAAAGCATAATCTAATACTTGTTCGTCGAGTAATTTGACAATATCAGGGAAGTCATCAAAATACTGCAGAATAATAATGTCGGCACCTGCTTTGCGTAATTCTGTTGCAATGATTCTAATTTTTGACTCTTTGTCTTCAACTATAATGTCGCTTAACAAATATTCTTCGAGGAGGCGCTGGTCAGATATGGATATAAAACCTAAGCTTACATTATTACGTGTTATTAAGGCCCTATCGGATAGACCGTCGGGAACAGCATTAAGTCGTTTGTCTATTAAATTACTGGCAACGATGGGAAAGGCAGCTTCGTAAGAGCGCAGCGATAGTTCGTCTACAGTGAAGCTAAATTCGCGCTTGGCAGCGCCCATTGCATCGGGTTCAAGACTATTTAATATATCAATAATATGCGAACCACGATCTAAATTAGATAATGCACTTGGGCCAATGGAGCCGCCGCCAAATAAAAAGAAAGTAGTGGGCACTCGTTTTCTTTCATCGTATATTAATTGCTTTAGCTCGGCATATCGACCTTGCTGAGGATCGGCTATGTCCGGCATTTCTGCCGCAAGTATGACCTGCACAGTTGATACTTGAGCGGCAGCTATAGGTGTTTTTATGAGTAACGCAGTTAAGCATAAAAGTGCTTGGTACAAGAAGATGCGCATTGATATCCAATAAAATTAAGTTGCTTATAGTAATCGGCAAATTGATAATAATGTTAAGTGTGACATTTTATAAACTATTAAGAATTTATGCTAGGTTTTGTCTGCAACTGTAAATTAATAGTGTGCTTATTAAGTCGTTTACTCAAATTTTAGTGACTAAACAAGCTAAAAGGAAGATGCCATTACCCACCATAATAAATAATAGCGTATAAAATACAACAATCCAAATTACTTGACCGCTTTTTGTAATTCTTTGTAATTCTTCGAAATTAGCCAGTTAGCAACGGGTCTTTTTTCAATTGCGACCCAAATGCTAATTACTTATGTCGACTTGTTGTATACCAATTTCATTATAAAATCGGCTAGTGTTAAATGAAGTATGAATAACTTTTAGAGTGTGTTGGGCGGCAATATACAGTCAGCGTAATTAGCACAAACTTTCAACATTGTAGTCTTTTATATACCTAATAGCTTGTCAGTGTTTTTTACAGGTGTGTTCTTCGGACATTTCAATATTTCAAGGAGTATAATTAAAACAATGGCTTACTGCGTTTGGCACAGAAATCGCAATATTCTAACT
>JBLHMY010000206.1:0-4233 GCA_047621065.1 Glaciecola sp.
TAAAATTAACCACCCAGTTAAATTGGGTGACCCATGAAATGCCCCATATAAGACTCAATAGTTTTCAAATTAAACCCCGCTTGGCGTAAACTACAAGTATGTCTAGCCGCAAACTATTAATTATTGGTCACGCCCCATCGCCCAATACTCAAGCAATGACGAAAGCCATTCTAGCTGGGGCTCAAAATGAGGATATTGACAATGTAGAGGCAAGGCTGGTTTCTCCATTTCAATGCCATGCACCAGATGTCCTGAGCGCCGACGCGCTAATTTTATACACCACTGAAAACTTTGCTTATATGAGTGGTGCATTAAAAGACTTTTTCGAACGTATTTATTATCCCTGCCTAGAGCAAGAAAAGCGTAATGAAGCCAAGCCCTATGCCCTGGTTATTCGTGCAGGCCTCGACGGAACTGGAACAGACCTAGCTGTCCACAAGATTATCAGCGGTTTGAAATGGCGTGAGGTACAAGAAACTACGCTGTGTAAAGGTGAGTACGACCCAATCTTTGAAGACCGCTGCAAAGAGCTCGGAATGACGATCGCAGCCAGCTTAGACAACGATCTCTATTAACCCCCTTACTTAAGGCATAGAACATGAACAAACAAACAGACATTGAAGCGGCCGCATTTAGAAAACTGTTGGCACACCTAGATAGTAATAAAGATGTACAAAATATAGATCTGATGATCTTGGCAAACTTTTGTCGCAACTGTCTTTCTAAATGGGTCTCAGCTAGCGCTACTGAGCTGGGCGAGGAAGTTGACTATGAGCAGGCCCGTGAATTAGTTTATGGCATGCCCTACTCGCAATGGAAAGAAAACCACCAACCCAAGGCGAGCCCTGAACAACTGGCAGCATTTGAGGCTCGTAAAAAGTGATCAAATTACGCCAGGCTCAGGTTAAACCTGCCTGCGTGATTTTTATACTTTTAACCTCCACGTCTGGTCATACACACTAATTATCGCGTGAGGATCTACTCGACTTTCAAGCAGAATTCGACGGCAAACTTCCAATGCAAATAGATCGATTCCCCAGCCTCTTGGAGCTGAATATTGATTGTCAGAACAACATAGTCGAGTATGTGAAGCGCTTGAAAATTGATGAAAATCAGCTGGCACACGGATTCAGAAGTAGGAAACAGGCGCAATATCGAGAACTACACTGTAAAGATGGTGGGGTTGCAAACCGTGGCTGGAGCTCTGTCGATAAAATCTATGACAAGCATGACAAACCTTTGGTGCAATTAACTGCAACACCTGAAATGTGTGTGCCTTAGTTTCGCTAAAAACGAGTAACAATTCCCGTGAACATAATGAATCAGCCCTGAGCTCGGGCAGCACATGCTGCCAATCATGAAATGATTTCCGCGAATGACACGCACAAAAAAACCAGCACTAGGCTGGTTTCTTTTAAAGCGAAAAAAGTAGTGTTCTACTTGATCTTAGCTTCTTTATATTCAACGTGCTTGCGTACTACTGGATCGTACTTTTTCATAACCATTTTTTCAGTCATCGTACGTTTGTTCTTAGTGGTGGTGTAGTAGTGACCTGTTTTCGCACTCGATACCAACTTAACTTTTTCTCTCATGATAATCCCCTACTTATACTTTAACGCCGGCAGCGCGGACGTCTTTCAATACTACATCGATACCTTTCTTGTCGATGATGCGAATGCCTTTAGATGAAACGCGTAGGCGTATCCATGCGTTCTCACTTTCTACCCAAAATTTGCGATAGTGCAAATTTGGAAGGAATGTGCGGCGTGTTCTGTTTTTTGCGTGTGACACGTTATTGCCAAACGTCGTGCTCTTACCGGTTACCTGACATACTCTGGACATTTTTCTAACCTTTACCTGATCTAAAAATCACTTATTTATTCACTCGTACTAACCACTAGACACATTAGTCGCTAAAAATGCGGGCTAATTATCTACTGATATGTAATTAGGGTGCGATTTATACCAGAAAACTCGTTGGAATAAAACCATATATCACTTTTATTTGATTTCTTGCTCCGAGCTATAAGAAATTACCGCAAGGCACCCATCTCAGCGAATGAAGCAACCTCGCCATCGCCGACCACAAAATGGTCTAAAAGCTTTATTCCGACCATCTCGAGAGCTAAAAATCAAAGGCTGTTATCCCTTTAATTGGACACCCGTTATTGATCTACAAAAATTAACTTGCGGCCGGGGTGAGTCTACATGAAATCATCTCATTTTCTAAGCAAATACCACAATATTCTATAAGCTCCTCGAAAAATTGAACAACACTGCCTTTAACATAAATGACCAACAGAATTGACAGAAACTTTTTTGCTTGAAAACTAATAAACTGAGGTCATCAATATTAAGAGCTCATATAGTTTATAATGTGAATTATCGACCCTAAGTTATATTTGTATCTTATAGCTAACAAGAGTTAATTAGCACAAACCTCATTCAATACAAGGACGACCACCAATAATTAAATGTCTAATTACCGTAGAGAACTGAACCATTTTTATCGACAAGGAAATATCTCCAACAAATCAATCGAACAGGCCTTGATACTGACTAAAGTCAGACCTGACTCAAACCAGTGGAAGCAATTTATAGGCAATTTGATGCTATACCTAGGAGTTCTGGCTATTGCATCAGCCGTGATGTTGTTTATTGCCTCTAACTGGGATGGACTGGGACGATTTGCAAAGTTTGGCTTGCTTCAAGCATTGATCATAGTGTCAATTTATGGCTATTGGCTTTCAGTTAGCAAAAACGATTTGCTTGCTAAGCAGTTAGGCGATGTTAGTCGGGAAAATCAAACGCTTAGCGTTGCTGGACAAACAGCTCTTTTAGTAGCAAGTTTACTATTGGGCGTTATGTTGGGTTTTTTCGGCCAGACTTACCAAACAGGCGCTGATACTTGGCAGTTATTTTTTACGTGGGCCATATTAATTATACCGTGGGTATTAATCGCTAAATTCCCGGCGCTTTGGATAATATGGATTGCACTGCTAAATCTTTCAGCGGTCCTGTATTTCCAGGTTTTTGGAAGCCTTTTTAGTGCCATATTTTTCTCCGCTGAAGAACTGATTTGGCTGATTTTATTAATCAATACAACTGCCTTGGTAATTTGGGAGTTGTTACAAAATCGATACAAGTGGCTAGCACAGTCGTGGGCAATACGCACGCTCGCGCTTGTTAGTGGTACGTCTTTAACGATATTAGTGACTTGGTACATAGTCAATATTGCGTCCGCTGCTTTTCCTTTTGCGCCTGTCTTGTGGCTTGCTGGGATGGCGCTGGTCTACGTCATATATCGGCGACGGCAAATAGATTTGTTTATGTTGGCCATGGCGTCCTTGTCAGGCCTTACGGTTATCACATGTGCGACAGGCGAACTTATCTTTAACATACTAAATGCCGATACTGGTGGATTCTTTATGATGGCTGTTCTGGTCATCCTATTAGCTACTTTATCAGCGTCATGGCTTAAAGCAGTGCATAAGGAGTCATTAGGCATATCCTCTAACGTTGAAGCTCTAACAATTAGCGGGGCGAATGATGATGAATAAACTTTGGAATTTACTAGAAAATGAAGGTTTGGTGTCAGGTGATTTACCGGCCTTAGGTGAGTTTGATTCACCTTGGTATGTCAAAGTAATACTGGCATTCTCAGGTTGGCTTGCTGCGATCTTTATTTTGTCTTTTCTCAGCGTTATATTTTCTCACTTATATCAAAACACCCTTGCCTTGATTTTTTTTGGTGTTATCTTTATTGCGATTGCTTATTTCTTGCTATCTAAGAAAAAGCATCACGAATTCATTGAACACCTAGCCTTGGCATGTAGTGTCGCTGGACAAGCCTTGTTGACTTGGGCGATTGTGGCATCTTCTGATATCACGTTAATCTGGTTTCTAGTCGCTGTAATGCACGTATTTCTAATCCTAATTATGCCAAATTATGTGCATCGTTTAGTCTCTGCCTTTATCGCGACCCTTTGTTTTGCCGCTGCAATATATAGTATTAGCTATTCGTCCACTGCCTTACTAATGTATAGCGCACTGTTGATGTTGTGTACTGGGTTACTATGGCTCAATGAATTCAAATATCAAAAATCTCTTGCTGCAGTTCAGGCTATTGGCTATGGCTTGGTTACTGCCTTAGTGATCATCAAAGGCACCAATGTGTTTATCAACACCAATCTATGGGGCTTTGATAGAAGCAATCCTGAAAACGAGTGGATT
>JBLHMY010000207.1:0-4201 GCA_047621065.1 Glaciecola sp.
CAAATCACAAATCAAAAGAAGTGGCGCTATGGCGTCAAGGTGATATTAACTTCATTACTAACTACACCCAAAACACCCCGGCCTTTTATTACGCTCAAGAACATGGTCCCTCAGCATGTGGAATGGCATTTAGAGTAAAAAATGCAAAACAGGCATATGCACTTGCGCTTAAAAACGGCGCGCAACCGATTGATATGCAAACCGGCGCGATGGAATTAAAGTTACCCGCTATTAAAGGAATAGGCGGAGCCGCACTTTATTTAATAGACCGCTATGCGGAAGGCGAAACAATTTACGATATTGATTTTGAGTGGATAGAAGGCGTCGATATTCATCCCCAAGGATGCGGTTTTCATACACTCGATCATCTTACTCACAATGTATATCGTGGACGCATGGGCTATTGGGCAAAGTTCTATGAAGACTTATTTAATTTCCGCGAAGTCCGCTTTTTTGATATCAAAGGCGAATACACAGGATTGTTATCTAAAGCCTTGTCGGCCCCAGACGGAAAAATAAAAATCCCCCTAAACGAAGAAGCAGGCGGAGGCGGCGGAGGCGGTCAAATTGAAGAGTTTTTGATGCAGTATAATGGTGAAGGCATTCAGCACATTGCATTTGCATGTGACGATTTACCTACGTGTTTGGACCGTTTGAAAAAGCTCGGTCTTGAATTTATGACACCACCACCAAACACCTATTATGAGATGCTTGAAGAGCGCTTACCTGGCCACGGTGAACCCACTGATGAACTAAAGGCACGCGGAATATTACTTGACGGCACCACCAAAGGCGGTGAGCCTCGTTTACTCTTACAAATATTTTCAGCCGCAATGTTAGGGCCTGTTTTCTTTGAATTTATTCAACGCAAAGAAGACCAAGGCTTTGGCGAAGGTAACTTTAAAGCTTTGTTTGAGTCAATTGAACGCGATCAAGTCGCTCGCGGCGTAATAGGCACGCCAGCAGGAGAAACTCAATAATGAAACTATCTCGTATCCATCATGTTGCTTACCGCTGCAAGGATGCTAAAGAAACTGTTGAGTTTTATCAAAAAATGTTGAATATGGATTTTCAGTTGGCTATTGCCGAAGATAAAGTACCTTCAACACAAGCACCCGATCCCTATATGCACGTGTTTTTAGATGCAGGAAATGGTAACGTTCTGGCTTTTTTTGAGTTACCTAACTCCCCCAATATGGGCCGTGATGCTAATACGCCCCAATGGGTCCAACATATTGCATTTGAAGTGGCTAGCAAAGATGATTTAATGGCTGCAAAAGCGCATTTGGAAGCAAATGAAATTGAGGTTTTAGGTCCAACAAATCATGGTATTTTCGAGTCCTTGTATTTCTTCGATCCAAATGGCCATCGAATTGAACTTGCTGCAAATATTGGTACGCCCCAAATGATGGCGGAACTCAAGCGTGTAGCACCGGCAATGTTAGAAGAATGGTCACAAACCAAGCAGGCGCCTCAACATGCACAGTGGTTGCATAGCGGCGAAGGTTTTCCAACTAAATAATACTAATAGTATGTGAGTTTTTAAGGACCAAATTAATGAAATTAGCAAGTGTAAAACAAGGCCGAGATGGCCAACTAGTTGTTGTAAATAAGGCCCTCACTAAAATGGCAAGCGTGCATTACATAGCGCCAACACTTCAATATGCATTAGATAACTGGCAACAAGTTAGTGCCAAGTTAGAAGACCGGTACAGCCAATTAGAATCAGGTGAATTAGAAGGCGAAGAGTATGACCCTTCGTTACTTGCGTCTCCCCTACCACGGGCCTTTCAGTGGGCCGACGGCAGTGCCTATGTTAACCATGTAGAGTTAGTGCGAAAAGCACGTGGCGCGCTAATGCCCGAAACATTTTGGACCGACCCGCTAATGTATCAAGGCGGCTCAGACAGCTTTTTAGCCCCCTTAGAAGATATTGTTATGCCACAAGACAAGGGTTTTGGTATCGATTTTGAAGCCGAAGTTGCCGTAATCACCGGCGACGTACCTATGGGTATTTCGGCGACTGACGCACTTGCACATATTCGTTTAGTGATGATAGTAAACGACGTATCTTTACGGGCCTTAATACCGGGAGAACTAGCCAAAGGTTTTGGCTTTTTCCAATCCAAACCCTCGAGTGCCTTTTCTCCGGTTTGCGTAACCCCAAGTGAGCTGGGTGACAGTTTCAAAGACGGTAAATTACATCTTCCATTAGTTTCGCATTTTAATGGAGACAAGTTTGGCGAACCAAACGCGGGCATTGATATGACCTTCCATTTTGGCCAGCTTATTGCCCATGCTGCAAAAACACGCCCGCTTTGTGCAGGCACCATTATTGGTTCAGGTACAGTATCAAACAAACTAGACGGCGGCCCCGGAAAGTCAATAAGTGAAGGCGGCGCAGGCTACAGCTGTATTGCTGAAGTACGCATGATTGAAACTATTGAAAATGGTAAACCTACCACTTCATTCATGCAATTTGACGACTCGGTTAGCATTGAGATGTTTGATCAACAAGGTCAGTCAATTTTTGGGCAAATAGCACAGCGCATAACGCAAGGCTAAGTAACTTGCAATCTAGTGTATTAATAAAGGCCGCTTAGCGGCCTTTTTACTTATTTTTGCTGACAAAACCAATGCCAATCTTGCTTAACTTGCTGTGCATATCCAGTAGCAATATCAATAAGCTCGGCTTGGTTATGCATTAATGCCTTGCGCATTGCAGACTCAAACTTCAAAGAGCTTTTATCACCCCTACCATGGGCTCTGGCCAAAGCGCTGCCGCAAGCGTTGGCATAAAAGCTGAACCCACCTTGGTGGGCATTTACACTTCCCAAAGTAATATGCTGTGGGTCAAATCCTACTTTGGTATGATGCCTTGAACGGATTAACCAATGGCTGTCTTGAAAAAAAGCTTCGTCTAAACAATAATCTTGTTTTCGTTGCATTCTTCGTTGACACTTAACGGTTAAATGCGATGGGTTTAATTTATTTTGATGATGTAGTTCAGGAAAGTAATAAATAGCCGCGGCTGTTCTTTGCTGCTTTACTTCAACAACATGACAGGCGGAGACTTTGCTAATATCTTGGACTTCTTTGGGCCCAATAAGTAAATAAAATCTATCCATATTAGCTGAGCTTGTGCCAGAATTTATACGTTTTACCACGTCAATTATATGGTGATAAAAATATGGGCTTAGCTGAGTAGACAAGGCATTTTTATCTACGCCTTTTCTACTGTATTTATGTGGATCATCTAGAAAACGCAATGGGAAACAGGTTAAGTCAACTGCTTTTGCAAGTGCACTATGAGATCTGAAAAGCTCGCCTCCTACTGCCGCAGATTGCGCTTTTTTGTAGCGTTTACTCAATGGAGAGGGGGTTGTGAAGTCACTAAAGGTAAGCTCCAAGAAATGTTCATCGGTTTGTTTGCGTTCTATTCCTTGTGCAAGAATATCAGTGTAGCCCTGCAAAAAAGCGTACATTGCCTTTTCAATATCGCTGTTGGTAACGACATCTTTATTTGAATAGTCTTTGTCGCTGTTATATTTACCGCTAACAATACCATCGCCGTGATCTGCAGCTAGGGCTAAGCTGACCAAGTAACGAAGGATGTCCCAATATGCGAACCCTATGCAGGCATCATCAAAATCATTTAACGAAAAAACAATATTTTCGCCAAAACTGCCCTGCTCACTAAAAAATCCAAAGTTTGAGGCATGACAATCGCCCATTACCGTGGTTAACGGAACGCTTGAGAATGCTGCCGGCATATGCAAGTTGTGAACAGCTAGGTCGGCATAAAAAAGTTGCGCAGTGCCGCGATAAAAAACAAAAGGGCTGGTGCGCATTTTCACATGTTTAGGATTTTTTGCCCCCGCATATTGACCGTCAATAAGCAGCAGTTGTTGATTGATAAAATCAGCTCTAGAGGTCATATTTTTCAACGTAGCTAAACCAATACATATTAAACCCTACTTAAGTATATAATTCAAAGTCTTCTTTAGTAAATGCTTTACCGTTGACTAATATTTCTATTCTATGTTGCCCTTTATAGTATCTGCGAGTGGTAACGGGCTTAAAACTATGCCGCTTTGTAATCGTTTTTTGCGCATTACCTGCTAAGGTTATACTTGTCCATTTGAACACCTTAGGTGTCATTTCCCCTTTGGCTTTTTGGTGATACATAGCGTAATCGATT
>JBLHMY010000208.1:0-4187 GCA_047621065.1 Glaciecola sp.
AGTCTTCCTTGCTCAATCCTTGCATCTTGTGCAAATGATACCGCTTGTTCATAAGGGCAACGCCCAATAGCCGGTCAAGCAACCAAATTACGCATTTTGTAAACCACGATGGCTTGCTTATGAGGTTGCCAAGGCTAATGTTATATTTGGTAGGGCTTGCCAATGCTTACTGCTCCTAAAAATGACACTTGTATTGGTGTCGATAATTGCGCTATTCGCTTATCTAATAACTCTTTACTTGCGTTATTGAGCAATTTAAACATAGCTAATTTTGCGTAATGTTTAAAAAAGTCTATTGAGCCAGCTTCAGATATACTGACAGGCCTTATCATCAAAAACGTTCGTAATAGTATAAAGCAAAGCACTTATTAGCCATAGCACTAAAGTGGTGGTTAAAACTATCGAATAATGAGTCTGTTATTTGTGTAATTGAGGGCGCTTTAAGGCATAATATCGCACACCATTTGGAATGAAGGTACCTGTTTGGTGTTTTACATTCTATTTTAGATTCGAGCAGTTATAAACATGAGCAAAAGGAAGGGTGTTATGCGTACATTAACAATTCAAGCGCCAGACGACTGGCATTTACACTTTCGCGATGGCGCCATGCTTCTTGAAACAGTGCCCGCTACGTCGCGTTGTTTTAAGCGCGCTATTGCAATGCCTAATTTGATGCCGCCGGTGACAACTACGCAAATGGCGCTTGATTATAAAGCCCGCATACAGGCTGCCGTGCCTAAAAATATAGCTTTTGATAGCGATTTTGAAGCGTTGGTTACTTTATATTTGACTAACAGCACTACTGCCAGTGAGATTGAAAAAGCCAAGGCGGCGGGTATTGTAGCGAGTAAGTTATATCCAGCCGGAGCGACTACTAATTCAGATGCGGCGGTTAAAGGAATTAAGTCTTTATATCCGGTCTTTGAAAAGATGCAAGAAGTTGGCATGCTGCTGCTTATTCACGGTGAAGTTACCGAAAGTCATATTGATATCTTCGATCGTGAAAAAGCGTTTATTGATATCTACCTGCAAGACCTTGTGAATGAATTCCCTAAGCTTAAAGTAGTGTTTGAACATATTACAACAAAAGATGCCGCTGACTTTGTTAAGGCATCATCAAGCAACGTAGCCGCCACGATAACGCCGCAGCATTTGCTATTAAACCGCAATGACTTATTAGTGGGTGGCATTCGCCCACATAATTACTGTTTGCCTGTGCTTAAGCGAAACACGCACCAGCAAGCACTGCAGCAAACAGTAGCAAGCGGATCACCTAAGTTCTTTTTAGGTACAGACTCAGCCCCACATGAAATTGATAAAAAAGAATCGGCCTGTGGCTGCGCAGGTTGCTACAGTGCATGGAGCGCAATTGAACTTTATGCGCAAATATTTGATGACTTAAATGCACTTGATAAACTCGAAGGATTTGCCAGTCACTATGGCCCAGATTTTTACGGTTTACCACGCAACTCAGGAACAATAACCCTGCAGCAAGAAGCATGGCAAGTGCCAAATTTAATAACTCTACCTGATTCATATAACGCCGCAGGTAATATGTCCAGTGAAACACCAACACAAACAATTGTGCCTTTTTATGCAGGCCAAACCCTACAATGGAAATTAGCAAAATAATATGACTTTAACGCTAAGCGATGGGCCTTCCCATCTCAATAATTTTTCTGAGCTAGCACTTGCGCCTGCCTTGCAAGGTGCATTAAGTGAATTGAAATATACGCAATTAACTGCCACCCAGCAGGCCTGCGTACCAATATTGTTGGCGGGTAAAGATGCCGCCGTTATGGCCAAAACAGGCACAGGTAAAACCTTAGCCTTTGGTTTGACTATTTTAAACGAGCTAATAGATGACCAATCCAAAGGTCATACAGGCGTGCATTCCTTAGTGTTGTGCCCAACGCGTGAATTGGCGCAGCAAGTGGCAGAGCAATTGCGCTTACTTGCTAAACAACATGCTAATACCAAAATACTCACCTTGGTTGGAGGTGTTTCAATAGGACCGCAAATAGGCTCTTTGGTGCATGCACCAAGCATTGTGGTAGGTACGCCCGGTCGTATTATGGATTTAATTCGAAAGCAAAAATTAGATGTTAGCCAAGTTAAATCTTTAGTGCTTGATGAAGCCGATCGTATTTTAGATATGGGCTTTACTGATCAAATGAGTTGGATTTTGAGCGCGCTACCCAAGCAAAGGCACTCAATGCTTTTCTCTGCTACTTTTGGAGGAGCTATTGAAAGACTAACTAAACAATACTTGCACAAAGCCGAAATTATTGAAGTTGAAGATAACCAAGCACATACCCAAATAACGCAGCTTGCATATACGCTACAAGACGATCGCATGGTTTACGCGGTAGCCGCGGTGCTAACTCATCATCAACCTAATTCATGTATGGTTTTTTGCCAAACAAAACAGCAAACCCAAGAACTTGCCGATGACCTGCAAGAAAAAGGTTTTAATGTGCACGCTATTCATGGCGACTTGACCCAAGCTCAGCGCCAACAAGTGCTGACACAATTTTCAATAAAGAGCTGCAATTTGCTTATTGCGACCGACGTGGCCGCCCGTGGTCTTGACCTTGACCAAGTAGACTTAGTCATTAATGCAGAACTTGCCGATTCTGCTGAGACCCATACCCACAGAGTTGGCCGAACAGGACGGGCTGAACAAACAGGCACCGCAATTACCCTTGTTTTTGAAAATCAGCTTAAAGCCCTGGCAAAAATAGCCGAGGATACTAATAGCCATATTCCGATAAAACATATTCAAGCCTTACGCTTTCATGCCAATCGTATTGTATTACCTGGTCATGAATGCATAATGATTGATGGTGGTAAAAAGCAAAAAATTAGTAAAGGCGATCTGCTCGGAGCTCTTATTAAACAAGCTGAAATTGCCAAGGAAGATATTGGCAAAATGCAAATTACCCATGACAAAGCATACATAGCTATAAAGCAGCGAAGTGTTAAGCATGCGCTCTTATTCTTTCGCGAAAAGCGCGTTAAAGGCAAGAGTTTGCGAGCACGTAAATTGCGCTAAGGCCCAAAATGAGTGCTTAATACGCACTCCATTAAAATAAAAACAATATAGCCGGCAATGGATGCAAGCTCGCTATGGCTAATTCTTAGATAGTACCTTTTATACATTACACCCTAGCATGGGGTATGCGCTGTTAAAGAAGCATGTTTTCTGCCATAGTAAACTAAATAACAACCACTATAAAAAAGAGAACAAAGATGAATGCAACTATCTTAGCCCTTAGCGGTTATATTGCATGGACAATGCTGCTAATACTTGCGCTTGCCATTTACCGAACCTCTTCTAACAAAAAAAATAAACGTACATCGTTAAAGTTCGATCCTAGCGGCAACGATATAAGCGACTTTGGTCAGCGTTTAACCCGAGCACATGCAAATTGTTACGAATCGGGCGTTTTTATAGTCGGGCCCATGATGTTGGCATTGGCAACGGGTTCTGCTGCCATCACAGATGGACTTGCTTTGCTCGTGTTGGCTGCTCGTGTGGTGCAATCGCTTATTCATGTTGCGTCTATTAGCAATGCGGCTATTACCGCTCGCTTTGTTGTGTTTTTAATTCAGTTTGGTATTAGTGGCTACTGGCTGTTCAAAATTGTTCAAAAGTTTATATAGGCATGCGAAAATATTATTTAGCGTGGCTAGCTATTGCGATAACATTTACGCTTGTTGCTGCTTGCGAAAAGCAGGAGCCTTTGGCTTATTACAGCGAAATTTACTTAGTTCGCCACTTTGAAAAACAATCACCTAGCGCAACTACTGGTAAAAACGTTAACTTGACTAAAGTTGGCGAGCGCAATGCTATTTTGCTCGCCGAGCATTTGCAAAACAAACAAATAAAAACCATTTACAGTACCAACTTCAATCGTACCAAACAAAGCGCTGAGCCCACTAGTCAACTGTTTGGTGTACCGGTTTCCATTTATGACCCTCAATCGCTTGAGCCTTTTGCTCAGCAGTTGCTGGGTGTTAAACACAATCAACTGGTAGTAGGACATAGTAATACCGTAGGTGTTTTATTTGGTTTGCTGGGCTGCGAAAACATCCCCTTGGCAGAAAACGATTATGGCGACATTTTTGTGATAAAACGCTCGCATACTCAAACAGGAGCAACAATATCGGCTTGCGTTAGCTAC
>JBLHMY010000209.1:0-4176 GCA_047621065.1 Glaciecola sp.
CATGGTGAAGTCTGTGGCGCTGTTTAACGCACGCTCTACATAGTCATCGCCCATAACTTCTTTTCTGATTTTTAGGCCTTTTTCAAATTGCTCGCTGCTCATATTTCAATCCAATAGTTCTAGTTGTACGGGGTATTATAGTTCAAGCGGTTTCCAAGCAAACTCTCCGCTTGTGAGAGCCTCTTTACGGTGTTCTATTCTTAAGCCATTTAAAAAGTTGCGTAGTACTTGATCCTGGCACTCGCGATAATGTTTGTGGCCGAATTTTCTAAATAGTGCACTTAACTCATGCTTGCTCAATGCGAAATTGGCTTTATCCAATAGTGCCAGAATATCGTCAGATTTGAGATTAAGCGCTATTTTTAATTTCATAAAGACAATGTTGTTGGTTAAGCGTGTTTCGGGCAATGGCTGATCTCCGTCACGTTTACCCCGTTTGTCATTAATTAATCCATTTAAAAATGTGGCTAACATTTCATCAATACAGGCCTCAAAGCCCTCATCGTCTTCTTTCTTAAGCCACGCACTCACTTGCTGTCGGCTTACTGAAGTATCTGCTGCGGCAAATATGTCCATCATTTTCTTGTCGTTAAAGTCGAAAACGTAGCGAATACGCCGTAGCACGTCGTTGTTATCCATAAAACTGGCCTGCAATAAAATTTGTCCTAGTTTACAACAGATGCAAAATAGGTTTCTTTATATATCGTAAATTTTCATGAAGTAATGACGCGGCCTACCACGTGGGGTTTTTGGTCATTGTTGTCGGCCACTTTGAAACTGACTGTATTGTTCTTTATTTGATGAGAAAAGCAGACACTAGCCGGCAGTTGAATAGGTGTTTTAAATTGCACTTCAACTGATGTTTGACCTGTAAAAATATTATAATTCTTATCAATTTCAGCCAATGCTTTGGCTTTTGTCCACATGCCATGAACGATATGTCGTGGGAAACCAAACATTTTTGCCGTTAGCGGATATAAATGAATCGGGTTTCTGTCACCAGATATTGCCGCGTAGCGACGGCCAATGTCACTAAGCACTTCCCATTTTTCAGTGGTGTAGTCGTTAGCATATAAGTCATTTTTCAGTGGCGAAGGTGTTACGCCTGTCGGTACATAGCCTCTACTTAGCATTGTACTAGTACTATCCCATACCAGTTCGCTCCCAACTCTAAGTTCACTTATCAGCACTGCCTCCATGCCTTTGTCGGTGGCGTATAAATCGCCAGTACGGCAAAATACATCGACACGTTCGCTGCGATTAATCGGCCGATATTGATTAATCACATTGTTAGCATGGACTAATCCTAATAATTTAAACGGAAAATTTGCTTGGGTCATCACTTCGATATGCAATGGTGTGGCCAGCACCTGAGGGTAGGTGATAGGTAATACGCCATCTTCTTTAAATCCGCATAGCCTGGCGTATTGAGTAACGTTATTAAGATCAATAACTTGCTCTCGCAGTGCAAAACCAATTTCTGGAATACGCCTTACATTTCGATCAGCCTTGGTAGTGAGCGCTGAAAGGTACTGCTTGGCTAGGCTTGGTTTTGCTTTCAATTCGGTATATTGCATAGTAAAACTGCCGTTTTTCTGACGATGAAATTAAAGTTTACGCTGTTGTTTAAAGGCTACAAGAGAAGGCCTTAAACCAGATTTTATGCTGCCGAAGGTTTTCCTATCTTTGCCTGCCATTGCTTGAGCAAACTCCAATACTTTTGGTCGTAGTTCGTTTTGGCTGAAAATATGGTCGACTATTTGGTGTTTTAGACATTCTTCACCGGTAAACGCTGTGCCAATTAAAGCCATTTCTTTTAGCACTTGCTTGTTTGGGTTGAGTTGAATGATTGCGCTCATGACATCGGTGAAGGGTATATTTATATTAACTTCAGGATAGCAAAATCGGCCACGGTCGCTGCGCATAAATTTAAAATCAAAAGCGGTAGCGAAGATTGCGCCGCCAGCATAACAGTTACCATTAAGCCCTATAATTGTAGGCATATTTAATAAGCCTACCCGCAGCATCAGGTTTTCAAGTTGCTGTACAAACTCGCCAGCGTGTTCTACGCCATCGCCCATCAACCACTGGAGGTCGATACCAGTGGAGAAAGTTTTCTCGTGATCGCAAATTAATACAAACGCTGTATTGCCTTCATAGGCCTCTACGGTATCCACATGCTTATGGTATTCGTTGATGACATCTAAATTGAGTTTGTTTTCGTTGTCGCCGTTGGTAAGCGTCAAAATGTGTATGCCGTTTGCTACGGTTAATTCCATTGTACTCATGACAATACCTGCGCTGATGATTTGGGGTTAACGATAAGCCATAGCATAATAGTTACCATTACTTGGCGAGTAATAATAGGACATTGTTAGATGCCAACAGGTAAAAAGGTCTGGGCGATGCTATGGACGATGGTATTGATACCGCGGTCATTTTTTGATGCCACTATTTTTGCCATCATGTCTTGCACTGTGGTCATTTGAGTAAATAGTCGATCGAAACTAGTGTCAGTAAACGCTTCGCCATGGTGATCGGTGAGTAACAAGGGTACACCGTTAAGTGCTCGACGATGGCTTATCTTCCAGTTTAGAATTTCGATATTGCGAGCACTATTGTATAAGGCTTGCTGATCAAGACTGTCTAATATATAAAATTCAGTTTTACTGTTATAGGAGGTTTTTAACATGCCGGTTAACCCTACTATTACGGCAAACACTCTATCGCCTTGCCAAAGTGGTGTTAAGCCTAAATTAATAGCATCCACTCCTTGCACGTCATTTAGTTCGCTAAACTCAAGCGTGGGTAGTGTGCCGGTTTTGCCACTACCCAAGATGCTAAATATCCTTTCATCTACTGTTGTGGGATTGGATCCGAGTGCTAGTTGGTTTGGATTGCGGATATAGAGCTTTCTAGTAAGCTCATCAATCATAGTTATTTGTTCTTGAACATGTGCATCTATCACGAAGTCGATATCGCTTTTGCCTAAGTTTTTTAGCTGCTGCGGCATTGAATTACAGGCGCTAATCATAGTTAACACTGAAGTTATTATCAGCGTCGCAAAGACGCGTGATTTATAAATAGCTAGCCTAGTCACAATCATTTCTCAGCAGTCATCAAAATAGGTTCGGATAATCTTTCCAGTAATATTGAAGTTTAGTGTCCTGCCATTTTTGATAAATGTTAGCCCAGTCTAAGCCATTAATGCGCCAGCCATGGTGAGGGTCAAGATTGGTTGAAAAAACGGCTGCACCATAGTCACAAAAGCGCGTATCTATGCTCAATCTTGCTGCGTTTTCCGCTGTATTCGGCTCGGCTTTGTGAATGCAACAGGAGTGAAAAATAATAACGTCGCCTTGTTCAACATCTGACACATGCCAGGTAGTTTCATGTTCAAAAATTTCACATTGAACGCCGCCAACACCATCGGCTTGGGATACCTTTCTGACACCATCTTTATGCGAGCCAGGTAATAGTTTTAACCGCCCCATGCCTTCTTTGGCATTGTGTAAGGCCACCCAAATACCAGCCATAGTAGGCCCCGCATGATGTGAATGCGCATCTTGATGCGGCGGTGTTTCATAGCCAACCTTTCCCGGCGTTGAAATTCTTGCCATTTTCATTGGGTAGACGAATACGTCACTGTCTGCCACTATTTTCATCAGCTTAAGAATATGGTCGTCGTGGAAAAAACTATGAAATGATTCTAGCGATTGAATTTTGGGATAAACGTCATCCCATATTTCATCTGTTTCAAAAAACGGATCACCATTTGAGATCGGTAAATTGGTTTTATCGTCAAGCGTTATATAGGGAGTTGTCGCAGTAATGATGTCATTTAGCATAGAGCTACATGTTTCATTACTTACGTAATTTTTTATATAGAGATAGCCATATTTTTGAAAGCGTTCGCGCAATATTTTGTTGTCTTCATCGACACCTGAAGTGATAAGTTTTTTATTAAGTGACATTAGTTAAGTGAGTTCTCTAGGTATCGTTGTCATTGGTATCATATTAACGGAAATCTAACCGTTGATAAGAGTTGTTAGTAAAATAAGTTAGATGGTATGTTGGTTTAAAATTTAATAATAGAGCATTTTACTAGCACTCGGGGCCGCGAAGATGAATTACCTAACCTATTCACTAATATTGCTGTTTGTTTCAATTTCTGTA
>JBLHMY010000210.1:0-4174 GCA_047621065.1 Glaciecola sp.
TAATTTTACGATTTGGTTGCTTTGCTGATGAGCCTAATAAGGCGCGTAGTTTTTGGTTTTCTCTGGCTAGAAATTGATACTGCTGAAGTTGCTCGCTTTGTAGCATTTGCTTTTTTTTCAGCGCTTCATTTTCGGTAAGAAGTTGATCCCGTGTATGTAGACTTTTAGCACTTAAGCTAAATAATTCGTAGGGTAAATTAGCAACATAAATGAGTGGGCTAACTAAAGTATTTAGGCTGGTACGAACAACGGTACCACCTTGCGTATATCTGTCTCCAACTATGAGTACGATACTCAAAAGCACTGCGACAAAAAGTCGCAGTTGCAAAGAGACTGTGCGTCCAAACATTAATTTCATTAGTCGTAACTAAAAACGTCACCACCATGAACATCGATCATTTCAAGTGCCTTACCACCACCACGTGCAACACATGTAAGTGGATCATCGGCAACAACAACCGGAATACCCGTTTCTTCCATTAATAAACGGTCTAAATCTTTTAACAATGCGCCACCGCCAGTAAGTACCATACCGTGCGCAGAAATATCTGATGCCAGCTCTGGTGGTGATTGCTCAAGCGCAACCATTACTGCACTCACAATACCCATTAACGGCTCTTGTAGAGCTTCTAAGATTTCGTGTGAGTTGAGTGTAAATGAACGCGGAACACCTTCTGCAAGGTTACGACCGCGTACTTCAATTTCGATTGGCTCATCAGTTTTAAACGCAGAGCCAATTTGATGCTTAATATTTTCTGCTGTCGCTTCACCAATTAAGCTACCAAAGTTACGGCGTACATAATTAATAATAGCTTCGTCAAATTTATCACCACCAATACGAACAGATGATGAGTAAACAACACCATTAAGTGAAATAATAGCAACTTCAGTTGTACCACCACCAATATCAACAACCATAGAGCCTGTTGCTTCTGATACTGGTAAGCCTGCACCAATAGCCGCTGCCATTGGTTCTTCAATTAAGTAAACTTCACGAGCGCCTGCACCCATTGCAGATTCACGTATTGCACGTTTTTCTACTTGAGTAGCCCCACATGGTACACAAATAAGTACACGCGGACTTGGGCGCATAAAGTTATTGTTGTGAACCTGTTTAATAAAGTGTTGTAACATTTTTTCTGTTACAAAAAAGTCGGCTATAACACCGTCTTTCATTGGACGAATCGCTTTTATATTACCCGGTGTACGACCTAACATAAGCTTTGCTTCTGTACCTACAGATGCAACGCTTTTAGGCCCACCAGCACGTTCTTGGCGGATAGCAACTACTGAAGGTTCATTTAATACAATGCCTTCGTCTTTTACATAAATTAGGGTATTGGCTGTACCCAAGTCGATCGATAGATCGTTAGAAAAAATACCACGGAGTTTTTTAAACATGAGGCTGGATGACCTTTGAAATACGTTCTTATATTAGCTGCCTCACTTTAACATGCTCAACTATATGAGCAATATAAAGCGCAGCGCCTTTGTGAATTTGTGAAAAAAGGAAGCAAAGCTTCCTTAATTGAGTTTATCGTTCGCGAACTAAGCGAAAACCAATGTAGTTAGATCTAAAATCAGGCGCTAAAATTAAACGCGTAGATGCACGAGCAAGGCTTGGTGCAAAATTCCACGCTCCGCCTCTTACTGCTACATCAGACTCACCTGATTCTTTATCGGTCCATTCCCATACATTGCCTACGGTATCGTATAATCCAAATGCATTTGGAGAAAAAGAACCTACTGGTGATGCACGTCTGTTTGACCATTCACTACCACACCAACCACAGTTAGCTAGGTTTTTACCAATTTCGTTACCCCAAGGGTATTCTGTTTCGGTTCCTGCGCGTGCTGCGTATTCCCACTCAACTTCGTTAGGTAAACGAAATTGCTGTCCTGTTTGACCCGATAACCACTCAGCGTAAGCTTTTGCATCGTTATAAGTTAAACATACAGCAGGAAAGTCACTACCTTGCTCAAAACCAGGATTACGCCAATTTAAATTTGCTTCCCATACTGGTTCGCCATTTAAATAATACGCACACCCTTTATTTTTTTCCGCTTGAGTTTTATAACCTGTATTTGCTACAAACTTTTCGTAGGCACCCACGGTTACTTCTTTACTTTGCATAGCGAAAGAATTTGCTATTACTTTTTCAATTACTGGACGTTCATTAGCTAAACCATTGCCGTTGATATCGCCCATTTTAAATTTGCCTGCAGGAATAACGACAACCGGCGTTTCAACGTTTGCATTTAATACATTAACGTTTTCACTAACCTGGCGTGTTGTTACTTCTGGTTGCTCTCGAGTATAGGTCGGTGCAGCAATCGACTTAGGCTTTTTTACTAAATTTGCATTAATTGTTTGCGCTTTATTCAAATCAACACGTGCTTGATAAGGTTTATAACCAAGTTTACGTATTTCAATGTTATGAATGCCCGGCGGTAAACGTGTAATCAAGCGTGTTGAGCCAAAGCTTACACCATCGATAAACACTTCATCGTCGTATACGTTTGATCGTAATGTCAGCTCTACAGATTGATCCTTCTTCTTATTAAGGATAGAAGGGTAATCTTTTTTCACCGATGCAGGTTTAACTGAATAATCACGTATTGGCTGCTCATTTAAACGAGAAACCGACACCGTGTTGCTATTATCCGCGCTATTACTGAATGTTAACTGACTATCAGTAAATGTATTGTTATACGCTGGTTGATAAGCAGCCGTAAGCGGCGTGCCATACTCAGAACAATAGCGGTTATCTATGCTTAATAAGCTACACAAACGACTGCTATTAACTTCGCCACGCATAGTTACGCTTAAGTTAACGTTGTAATTACCTTGGCCGCTAAATGCACTGTTAACTACATGGCTACTTAATATTTGTACTTGAGCGCCCGCCAAATTACGTTTTGGCTCAACAATGCGCTCTTCTGTTAAGTTTGCAAAAATTTGATCAACAAAGCGTTTAGTTGCTTTTTGTAGACCCATTTGCTGACCGCGTTGCTCACACGCTGCTAGCGTTTCTGTTCGCTTACAGTTAATAGTATGGTTAACCTCAAGCGTACCTTCACGTGTGAACTCGTTACGTAAACGCTCTACGCGGGCTGTAGTTAACTGCTCTTTTAAACTTTCTAATGTATTTAAAAGCGTATGCTTAGCAACACGAATCTGTTCTATGTCTTTACGGTGGGATGCAATTGCCGCCAACTGCATAGAAATATCATCTTTATTTTGCTTATGATCAATCACCGCTTTTTGATAGCGTGATTGAGCCGCACTAATATTAATAGTGGGATCATCAATTAAACGACGGTACATTTCGTTCATCGCATCGAGCGCTTGGTTTTTTTCTTTATCTAGCTCTGTAGAACGAGAACGAAGTAGCTCTAATTGATTTTGTAACTGACTTTCTTCTTTAAGATGTTTTTCAAGTATTCTTGTCGAGTTATCGTATTCTGTCTGTTTAACACTAATCTCTGAGTCAATTCCAGTCACTGTAGCTGTGTCTTGTGCAAATGCACTACTAGCTAACAAACTAGCTGAAATTAACAGAGATAAAGGAGTAATTCGCATATATTCCAGTCCCAAAAAGCGGCAATTATTTGGTCGTTATTATTTTTTATAATTAAAGCCTTATGCTATGTACTTGCAGCACAAAACACAAGCTTTGTTCAATTATTATCTTAGTTTACAACTATTCGCGTGTTTCACGCCAGTAAATAACCCGATCATTTCCTCGAAAGCGTCCAAATTGTAAAATAGTACGAGGATCAAGCTGTGTTTCATCCCCCAGCCAATCCCACTTTAACCAATCATAAGTATTATATTCTAAGGTAAATTCACCCAAACCATTTGGCTGTGCATAAATACCATTGTTTGCCGGATACACTCCCGCCTCTAACTGGCCAGATACACCCGTTCCATATTCATAGGCTAACTGCGGGCTGTTAGGTGATATTTGAGTGATTTGGGTATGATCAAATACACTACAGTTATCTTCTGCGTTATTTACAAATCCATTGCCGTTGTAATACTGAGCCTGCATAGGAATAAGTAAAGGGTCGAGATCGGAGCCTGCGTTATTACCAAGGACTAAGCGTCCAAATTTAAACTCTATTGGTAATGTATTTAGTCTTACGCTATTACAGCCACCCGAGCATGCTG
>JBLHMY010000211.1:0-4161 GCA_047621065.1 Glaciecola sp.
TAACTTCGTTATCAACTTCTAATAAGTATGCATAGCCAACAAACTTACCAAACGATGTTTTGTATGACGCATTAAACAAATGATCTTTCGCATCTACGTCCTGAGCTTCGCCAAAAATACGATTGCGCTGAGTTACATTTGAATAAGAAGCAGAAATTTTGTCGTTAGGATGATATGTGAAGGTCGTTGCATCGAAGGTTTGACGATCTTGACGCCAGCCTACATGTCCAATAAATCGATGTCCGTCAAGCGCAATAACCTGACGACCAACTTTGAATGTCACAAAGTCATTTTTATATTGCACGTAAGCTTGATCAAGTTCGGTTGTTTCGGGGTCAGCAATAACTGAATATATACCTGGGTTATAACCTGCAGGGTCGACAGAATAATCACCTTGACCCAGCACAATTCTGCTATCTTCAAACTCTATGTTAAAAGACCATCCTTTAAAGCTCCCCGATGTATAACCCAGCCTTGTTCTTAGTGTAAGTGCACTGGCATCTTGGCGAACATTATTTTGTGATACATTTTCGTAACGTAAGTTTAAATTGCCATATGCTTTGCCACTGCTTATTGCCTGGTGAACAGTATCTGCATAAGATGCGCTTGCAAATAAAGCAGGCATCAATCCCAGACAGATACCACTCAATATAAAGTGTTTTGTAAACGTCATGTGTTTTCCCTAAGTGTCTATAAGTAATAATTGTAATTGTCTTGTTGCGGACGCGTTATCGCCAGGCTACGTTACCTCAACAAAACAGAATGTTTAGGCTGCATTTGGCTTAAACTGTACTTGCGTTTTTCTTTGGATGTTTTTTAAAGGCGCGATTTTACGTTGCTTTTCATACAAGAAGCGCAGTACCTCGTGCCGGTATTTGTTGTAGGTTGAATTATCTGCTAGCGCAATTCGGTCTCTTGGACGCGCTAAATCAATGCTGAGTATTTCCCCAATGGTTGCTTTTGGCCCGTTAGTCATCATCACAATACGGTCTGACAACAAAACAGCTTCATCTACGTCATGGGTAATCATTATTACGGTGTTGCCCAACTTGGCATGTATTTCCATGACAGAGTCTTGCAAATGTGCTCTGGTTAAGGCATCAAGGGCGCCAAAGGGCTCATCCATTAATAGCACTTTGGGTTCCATAGAAAGGGCTCTTGCAATTCCGACTCTTTGCTTCATACCACCAGAAATTTCAGAAGGCAGTTTGTGCGCGGCATGGGTCATTTGAACAAGGTCTAAGTTATGCTCAACCCATTCTTTTATTTGTTGCTTGTTACGACCATTGCGCGTCTGTTTAACCGCTAATTCTACATTTTTATAGACCGATAACCATGGCAAAAGTGAATGGTTTTGAAAAACTACAGCACGGTCTGGTCCAGGCTCGTTTACTTCTGTGGCATCTAAAATAACCCCGCCATAAGACGCTTGATACAAGCCGGCTACTATATTAAGCACTGTCGATTTACCACATCCAGAGTGACCTATCAAAGAAACAAACTCTCCTTTTACGATGCGTAAATTCACATTTTCAAGAGCAACAAAAGGACCTTGGGGAGTCGGAAATTCCATCCCGACTTGCGTTAGCTCTAAATGTTTTGTATGTGCCATGTTATTCGCCTTTTCGTGAAGCTATTTTTAATAGAAGTAACCGTTTATCGAAGCGTCGCTGTTTTATCCCAACTCACTCTCTTTTGCAGAAGCAACATTAGACGGTCTAAAATAAAGCCTATAACACCAATAGTAAGCACCGCCACCATAATTCTAGCTAAAGATTCAGAGCTGCCGTTTTGAAATTCATCCCATACAAACTTGCCTAACCCGGGATTTTGCGCCAACATTTCAGCGGCAATTAATACCATCCAACCAATGCTAAGACTTAAACGTAGACCCGTAAAAATCATTGGAATTGATGAGGGCAGAACAATTTTAATGACATGTTTGAATGGGTTTAATCGTAAAACCTTACTGACGTTAACTAGGTCGCTGTCTATGTTAGAAACGCCCACTGATGTATTGACTAATGTTGGCCAAATGCAACACAAAGAAACGGTAACAGCAGAGGTAATAAACGACTTTGAGAACATAGGGTCTGAGCTTACATATACGGCGCTGACCACCATAGTAACAAGGGGTAACCACGCAAGTGGTGACACCGGTTTAAACAACTGTATTAGCGGGTTAATCGCGGCGTATGTACTTTTACTCAAACCACTGATTATGCCTATTGGAACGGCAATGAGTGACGCCACCAAAAATCCAAACATGACCGTAAGCAAGCTCGTCCATATTTGATCAAAAAATGATGGCGCCCCGGTAAAGGACCTTATCTTGACTACATAGGTAGGGTCACTTTCTAGTCTTTTGGCAGCCCGAACTTGTTGACGCTCATAAAACGCATCTGCCTTTTCTTGCTTTTCAAGATGCTCATCAACAAGAACCGTTGCTTGCTCCCACACTTGTAGTGGACCTGGAAATTGACCAAGAGACGTATCTATAGATTTAGCCGCACTAGCCCACAGTCCTATAAAAAGCGATATACCGATAAAAGGGAGCAATACGGCATTGAGCATTTTACCTGCTTTTTCCCATAAACTTGAAGACGCAAATTGGCTAAAAGCCGCCGGTGTACTGACTTTTTGTAACATCATCAAACTCCCTCGTAGTTAAAGTGCTTTGGGTGGTCATTACAACCTAATTTCTATCGTTATATTTGAACGAGTGCTTAAACATCAGCGCACATCAACGTTGATGTTAATGCCTGCTTATTTGAGCAATCTTTTGCGGGCCACCTTGTATACCAATTTCAAATTTAGCTAGGTATTCATTAGGTTTACTTCCGTCATAAGCAATACCATCTATAAATTCATTTTGAACCGGTTTAAAACCGGTTTCACTTACAAAGCTTGGGAAATCTAGCGCGTTTGCTTTGCCTTCAGCAATTAATATTGCCGCCGCTTGGGCATACACATTAGGCTTATAAACGCTTTTTGCAGTTTCTATATACCATTGGTCAGATTTCTCTTGTGATATTTGCCCCCATCTACGCATTTGCGTTAAATACCAAATTGCATCGCTATAATAAGGGTAAGTGGCGTTGTGCCTGAAAAAGACATTGAAGTCAGGGATATCTCGTTTATCACCTTTTTCAAATTCAAATGTACCGGTCATACTGTTGGCAATAACTTCTGCGTCGGCCCCTACATAATTTGGCATCGCCAAAATTCTTGCTGCTTCAGGTCGATTCGCATTATTGTTTGCGTCTAGCCACATGGCCGCCCGGAGCATGGCTTTCACGACTAAAATATGCGTTTTTGGGTTTTCTTTTGCCCATTCATTACTAACCCCGAACACTTTTTCAGGATTGTTTTTCCATATTTGGTAATCGGTAATAACCGGCACACCAATATCTTTAAATACTGCCTGTTGATTCCAAGGTTCACCCACACAATAGCCATGTATAGTGCCGGCTTCCATAGTTGATGGCATTTGCGGGGGAGGCGTTACCGAAAGTAATGCTTGGGCATCAATTTGACCACTATTGTCACCTGTTTCTGGCGCGTAATAACCTGGATGAATACCACCAGCTGCTAGCCAATACCGCAATTCATAATTATGAGTCGATACCGGAAATACCATGCCCATTTTAAAAGCTTTACCTTCACTCGCTAATTTTTCTATCACAGGCTTGAGTGAATCCGCTTTTATAGGATGTACCGGAAAATTGTTTTCGTGTGGAATATTAGGTTTCATCATTTTCCACACGTCATTAGAAACCGTAATAGCATTGCCATTTAAATCCATGCTAAATGCAGTCACTATATGTGCTTTTGTCCCATAGCCTATGGTTGCTCCAAGAGGCTGACCGGCTAGCATATGAGCACCGTCTAACTGCCCGTCAATTACCCTGTCAAGTAGCACTTTCCAGTTAGCTTGCGCTTCAAGTGTGACGTATAAACCTTCGTCTTCGAAGAAACCTTTTTCGTAAGCAATAGCAAGTGGGGCCATATCGGTAAGCTTAATAAAGCCTAACTTCAGCTCTTCTTTTTCAGGATAAATTTCTTCAGCAATTAGCGTTTGTGAGCTCAGCGCAAGACAAAAACCAACCACGCTTACAATATGATTGCTGAATAGACGGGCATTACCGCAAAAAGAATGAG
>JBLHMY010000212.1:0-4103 GCA_047621065.1 Glaciecola sp.
GCAGGGACTACTGCGAGAAGACTTATATTATCGGCTAAATGTTATTTCAATTGATATGCCCGATCTCAAAGAGCGTGACTGGGATAGCCTTTTGCTCGCCACGGCGTTCTTGCAGAAATTTGCCAATAAAGAAGATAAGATGTTTATTGGTTTTAACGAAGAGGCTGAGCAGCTGATTCGAAGCTACCCATGGCCTGGCAATGTTAGGCAATTGGAGAACTGCATCAATAGCATTGTCATCATGTCACAAGGGCCACTGGTGTCAGTGGCTGATATGGTTCAAGCCCTGCACATTCCCAAGGACGAACTCTTTCAATATCAAAAAAATAACATAGCCAATCCTATGATCTTGCCGGCGCATGTCGGTAACGACTCTACTATGACTACAGCTATCACCGCCGCAATTGTTCCTCTCAGTGAAGTTGAACGTAATGCAATAGAACAGGCGCTTAGTTATTGCAACGGCAATGTTGTCAAAGCCGCCTTACTGCTGGCGGTTAGTCCATCTACTTTGTATCGCAAAATTCAATCTTGGGAAACCACCACCGCGTGATACCGTATCTTGCAGATTGCGAATAGTCTATTACTGCATTGCAACTTGCGAACAAATAAGCTGACGGGTTTCATTAAATAAAAATATTTCTCTATATGTATCAAGTGCTTAGATTAATTAAGGTGTTGGCATATAAATTGTAATAGTGATTCTACATTCATTATTATTGTAATTACTATGGCTATATTTTATCTGCCAAAGCGTTTTTTTCAAGCTTCCCCCTTGTTAGGTAATACTAGCTGGATGCTCTTCGCAGAGGGGGCTGCCCGCGGCAGTCGCTTGATAACCATCATCGCGTTGGCAAGCTATTTAAGCGCTAGTGATTACGGTATCGCTATGCTTGCTCTTGTCTGTTATGAGTTGCTGCGAGTAGTAACCCGCCTAGGCGCAGGCGCAGCCATTATCCAATGCACCGATGAACAGCTCAGCTCAACCGCTGGTAATGCCCACCTTTTGAATTGGTCAATTGGTCTAACAATAGCCGTACTTCAATACTTTTGTGCACCCGTGCTTGCCGATTTTTACCAAAAGCCTCTGCTAGAGCCACTATTGCAAATAATGGCGTTCAGCTATGTTATTTATCCAATCGTTATGGTGCGTGCCTGTTTGGTTCAGCGCAGCAATAATATGAAATACTTTGCACTGTGCAGTGCCTTGGCGGTGATGACTGACAATTTAAGTACAGCGCTATTAGTGTATTCAGGCTTTGGAGTCTACGCCGTGGCCTGGGCAAAAATAATAGCTGCGCTAGTTTGGTTAGGCATGTTTCTGGCCGCCAAAGTCCCCACTATCAAACCCAGTTACTGTGGTAAAACCATGGTGCGTCTACTCGTTTTTTCAATCAAGGTACTGGCGAGCGACTTTCTAAAAACTGGCCGATCTCAAATAGATGTATTGTTGGCTGGAAAATTGTTATCACCCGAATTATTTGGCCTTTATAGCTTTGCCAAAAGTGCAGGTGTTGGGTTAGGGCAATCACTAAGTAATGCTTATTTATGCTGTATCTATCCGCGTATGGCCAGCTTACAGCGGAACCAAAAATTAGCTTCAGAATTTCGTCAGATGTTTTTAATCGCACTGGGTATATCAAGTATATTCATTGCACAGTCGCTGATGGCGCCTATTTATATTCCCTTGTTATTTCACAATGATTGGCCGAATCCATCAATTCTGGTTGCGGTTCTTTGTTTGAGTGCCATACCCTGCTTACTTGTTGATATCTGCGCGCTAAAATTACGGGTTCAATACCAGGCAAACAAAGAAATAGCCCTGCAGGCCACAAGTATGCTCAGTTTAGTGCTGATCCTAGTTATTTTTTCACCCCCTACACCACTTAGTTTCGCTGCCTGTACCGTGGCTGTGAGCTTCTCATGGTTGTTATTGCTACCGATTATTCTCAACTTGAATCACAAAACCAAACTACAGCAATAAATTTAAAATGCATAAACTGGAGAGCGCAATTATGAAAACTTTAAAATCTCAACCCATCTTCTCCGTGGTTGTACCCATGTACAACGTCAGTCGATACATTGAAGAATGTATACATTCAATTCTCATGCAGAGCTTTTCTAACTTCGAGATTATTTGCGTTGACGACGGCTGTACCGACGATACCGTTAGTAAAGTTTTACGCTTTGATGATGAGCGTATAAAAATTGTCAGTCAGAAGAATCGTGGACTATCGGCTGCTCGCAATACAGGTATTAATCACAGTAGGGGAATCTACATTGCTTTTTTAGATTCTGACGATTTTTGGGCGGCTAATAAACTTAGTTGTCATCTGGTGCATTTTTTCAGCAATAGAGGTGTAGGCATTAGTTATAGCGCTTCAAGTTTTGTTGATGAAAATAGTAAGCCCTTAGGTATTGGTCAGAATCCGAAACTAAGCGGTGTTAGCACTAAAGATATTTTTTGCCGAAATCCTATAGGCAATGGCTCTGCACCCGTTATTAAACGGGCAGCACTTAATCAAATTGCACGAGTCGATAATTTTAGTGGTGAAATGCGAATCTGTTATTTTGACGAGTCTATGCGTCAATCCGAAGATGTTGAATGTTGGCTGCGTCTGGCCCTCAACACTAGCTGGCGCTTTGCTGGTATAGGCGAGGCGTTAACATTTTATCGGGTTAACTCTGGAGGCTTATCGGCTAATCTTGCGAGGCAATTCGCCGCATGGAAATATGCCGTAGAAATAAATAGACCGGGTAATCAGACTTTTTTTACACAGTGGTATTCATTGGCAACCGCTTATCAACTGCGTTATTTATCAAGGCGAGCTACTCAATCGGGAAATGCCAAAGATGCTATTCGTCTTATTCATAAGGCAATTAGCATCGATAAACGTATTTTTGTAGAAGAGCCTGCAAGAACAATCATAAGCTTGGCTTGTGCCTATCTCTGCGTGTTACCGCAAGGTCTTTATAAATTTTTACAAAATACGGGCATACACTTACTTAGTCGTTACAAGCTTTCCTAAATGGCTGTCCTAAAAATACGTAGTGTAAGCAATGCGAACGTTTATGTTTTTATATCCTGAAAAATCAATGCAACAATGGCTATAGTCTGATGACGCCAGGCCTCGAGAGGAGAGTTTTGTTGTGGCACATCGTTAATGGTGTAGCGTATAGACCGTTCGTCCATACCATTATGGAGCACAACATATGTAGCAGTAATTAAAACAGGCGGTAAACAGCACCGCGCTGTTGGGGGCGAGGAATCTTATGGGACACCCGCTGGCCAAAAGGAACAAGTCTTATGGGACACCCGCCGGCCAAATAATCCTGAAAAGATTAAGATGAATTGATCAACAGTTTATATCATCGGTATGAAATTTATGGATGTTGCCTAGATGAGAGTACCAATAACTCGAGAACCCAAATTTTAGGCGAGTGAGATGCTAGATCGTAAATTCACAATAGTAGTGTGCTGGTGAGCAAAGCGTTAGCAATTTAAAAACATGAAAAAATATCTTCATTTTTATATTCTAATCGTCGGCATTATTATTTTTTTGTTGGGGGTTACTTACGGGGTTTATTTCGCTTTTCCATACCCTGATCTTCCTCCAGAAAAAGCAGAGAAATACCATTTTGATAGTATGATATCGTCACTTGCTATGGGAATTGGCTTTGGTTTAAGTTTTTTTGGGCTATTATTTGGAGTTCTTCGTGTTTTACGAAAATACAAACGTAAGCAATAGGCGTTTAAATGATGTCATATGTTTTGCTAACAAGTAGCACCAACGGTCATCGTAATGTTGGCATCTTTTACGTAAAAAATGCGCAAAAATCGCACGCATCACTACGCCCTTGTGCTAACGTTAGCTCGATGAAATATGGGTACAGCATTCTATATAAAGCACCAGGCCCATAAGAGGTCATGAATTATAGTGTTATCGTTACTGACGTAGCTCCTCGATTTTTTAGGGCTTTAGTTAACTCCTCAATAGATGCTTCATTAAGTAGTTTACCTCTATTGGGGTCAGTAGAAGTTGATGAATCAGTATCGAAGAGAACTTGATTAAGCTTCTCCCACGTTTTATCACTTGGTGGGC
>JBLHMY010000213.1:0-4099 GCA_047621065.1 Glaciecola sp.
GTTGTGCAATGAGGGCAAGTAGCTCACTGTCGGTATGGGTTATTTGCTCTCGTAACGAAGCTAAGACATCTTTTGACACACGTATTCCCTGAAGTAGTAATAATCCTCTATTTGTATAATAAAGGATAATTGCGAGCGCGCACTAACAGTTTATGTTGGCTTAGGCGTATTCCCTAATGGCTCGCAAGTTTAATTAAATTGCAAATTAGCGGAATAATGTAAAAAACGAGGGCATGACTGTCAATAACTTATTCAGATTATATTATGCAAAAGTGGTAACAAAGGGGTTTATTACAAAAATCATGCCCTTTATGTCGTAAACAAGGGCTTAAAATTGGGTTAAGGCAAGTATTTACTCTTGATTTAGCAGTCTTGCCAGTATTGAACGCACTTCATCCGACTCAAAGGGTTTGTCGCACAGCGCGTTTACGCCTGTTTGTTGAATATTGGCCATGTGCGCGCTATCGCTTGACTCTGACGTTACCATAATAATGGGGATATGCGTGGTGGCAGGGTTGTATCGAATGAATTCTGATAACTCTCTACCGTCCATTTCAGGCATGTTGTAGTCGGTAACTACTAGGTCAAATTCCATCTCTTTAAGAAAAGTTAGTGCATGCGCACCATTTTCGGCTTCTGTTATTTGGTCAATTCCCATATTTTGCAATACTCGCCGAATATGGTTACGGGCCAAGCGGCTGTCGTCTACTAGTAAAACACGCACGCTGTTGATTTCAAACAATGACAGGTCTAGCTCTTCAGTATTTAATAATTGTAGACTTGCGTTTAAGCCTCGTTTTAAGTGAATAATTTCGAACGGTTTAGGCAATATTGCGGCCACTCCAGACTGCTTAAATTTCTCCAACTTTGCCAAACCAGCTTCACTTGATACCAGCATGAAAGGCACGCTTGCCGTTATTTCGCTGTTTTTCAAATAGGTTAAAATATCTAACCCGGTGCCGTCCGCTAAGTACATAGTGCTTACGACTACGTCAACATTGTTACGGTCAATCGCTTCTTTTGCTTGCGCCACATTTTTGACGATATCGACGCCATTGACATCTTCTTGACTCAACAAACTTGAAATTATTTTTGCTTGCGTGTCTGAAGGTTCAATTAACAAAATGTGTAAGTCTGAAATTGATAGTTGCATTAATCCTCTACTTTTTGCATATAAGTCGTAATTTTTATATTTAGAAGCGCTTGTTATAAGTACTTTTAAACACACTAGCCACCTGCTAGCTTCACTTTCATACCTTTTTTTTCCAGTATGTCTTTTAGTTTTTCGCGCACGTCGCCTTGTATTTCAATAGTGAATCCTTTTACGCTGCCACCGCATCCACATTGTTTTTTCAATTCGCTGCATAAGGCTTTAAGTTCGTTGGCGCTCATATCAAGGCCTTCGATTGTACTTACCCCTTTGCCTTTTCTACCTTTAGTGATGCGCTTTAATCGCACAATACCGTCGCTTGGAGGTAGCTGCGTGCCTTTTTCACTGTCGTTGTTTTTAATTCTACCAAGGTCGGTAGAATAGACTAATCTTGAATCTTTCATTATTGTTAATTACTCATGTTAATAGGGCGGTATACAAAATAGATGCCAATATTTCACTTATTCTGTGCAAATACTAAATAAAAGTAAACCATTGGCTATTTTATTCCGTTATCATTATACTTGCTTAATCTTAGTGAGAATTATTATCATTTGAAAATAAGGATTGAATTATCAAAATGTATCTTAACGTATTGAGTCATAAAATCTTAAGTATAAAAACCTTCAATGCTAAAAAGTTGTGCTGTATTGGACTTTTAATATGTAGTTCTTTTGGGTTGATCGCGCAAGAAGTAAATGTGTATTCAGGACGCCAAGAAGCGCTTATAAAACCGCTGCTAGATAAATTCACCGAGCAAAGCGGCATTCAGGTGAATTTAGTCACGGGTAAGGGCGATGGCTTACTTAGCCGTATAAAAGCTGAAGGACAATTTACCCCCGCCGATGTTATTTTGGTGGCCGATATTGGTCGTTTGGTGCGGGCTAAAAATATGGGCTTAACCCAAGCTATTGAGAATGACGGTGTGCTTAAGGTAGCCGACAAATATTGGATAGAAGAAAACAAACACTGGGTGGCGTTAACAAAGCGTGCGCGGCCTATTATGATCAAAAAGGGCACATTTAACGATGATCCCATAACACACCTTACCGATCTTACCGACAGTAAATTTGCAAACAGCATTTGTATTCGTTCTTCCAGCAATATTTACAACCAATCTATGTTATCGGCGTTAATAGAAATTTGGGGCGAAGACAAAACCTTAGCATGGGCGAAGGGCTTGGTGGCCAATTTTGCGCGCTCTCCAAAAGGCGGCGATCGCGATCAAATTAAAGCCCTGGTTGCGGGCGAATGTTCAGTTGCCATTGCCAATACTTATTATTTAGGCGGTATGCTAACTAGTAAAGACGAAGACACTCGAAAAATAGCCGAGCAGGTGCAGGTGATATGGCACGATCAAGGCGTAAATGAAATGGGCGTGCATATAAATGTGTCGGGCGCGGCTATTACAAAATATGCTAAAAACAAAACCAATGCAGAAAAGTTACTCGCTTACATGCTAACCGAACCGGCGCAAAAGTGGTACGCCGAAGTAAACCACGAGTATCCGGTAGTAGAAGGGCTTGCTTTGAGTCCACAATTAACAAATTTCGGCGAATTCACTGGCCAAAACGTGCCACTTAAAAAAGTAGGTGAAAATAACGCGGCTGCCTTGATGCTAATGGACCGTGCAGCTTGGAAATAAGCCTATTAAGTAAGCTTATCAAGCACGTACTTTTTAATATTTTATTGCGCTATTTTCTAAAAAAGTACGGTAGAATAGAAACATGATAATTACGCCGTATTTATTTTTAAATGTTTGCCAAAATAAGCCTTCTTAAAATAAGCACATGGACAATAACGGGACTGTTTGCAGTCCCGTTATTGGTTGTGTTTGCCAGTGTTACCAATATTGACACGCAAGTGTGGTCACACTTACTCAGTACCGTGCTGGCAAGTTATGTATTTAATAGCCTCGTATTAGCCATAGGCGTGGGGATAGGGACCGCCGTTATAGGTACTTACCTAGCGTGGTTTATGGTGAATTATCAATTTTATGGTAAATCACTTCTCAATTGGTTAATACTTCTGCCACTGGCCATGCCCGCTTATATTATTGCCTACACTTATACGGGCATGCTTGATTTTTCTGGGCCATTGCAGCAGCTTCTGCGTGCTTTGTTCAACGCGCCGCTAAACCAACAAATGCTGCCCGATATACGCAGTCTTGAAGGCGCGGTGGTGGTTATGATACTTGTGCTTTATCCTTATGTTTACTTACTAGCGCGAACAGCCTTTAGTGAACAGTCGACGCAATTTACATTGGTGTCTAAATTAGCTGGGCTCACGCCATTACAGCATATGCGGCAAGTCGCCTTGCCTTTGGCACGACCGTCTATATTAACCGGAGCGGCGTTAGCGATGATGGAGGCGCTGGCCGACTATGGTACAGTGGCGTACTTTGGCGTTAATACGTTTACCACTGGCATATACCGCACATGGTTTGGTATGGGCAACGCTGCGGCCGCTAGTCAATTGGCAACAATGCTCTGCTTGGTGGTGTTTGTTTTGTTATGGCTAGAACGAAGCAGCCGCAAACACCACAGTCGCTTCCAGTCTAGGCACGCAAGTACAATAAAAGCGAAAGCCACAACGCCTTTGAAATCGATAGGTCTTTTTATGATATGCGCATTGCCTGCGGTTTTTGGGTTTATTATTCCCTTTATACAACTGCTGTGGTGGTCTACGCAGTATTTTGATCAAGACGTATTTATAGAGTACTTGCCGCTGTTAGCAACTTCTTTAGAGTTGGCGTTTATTAGCTCGGTATTAATTGTGTCACTGGCCTTAACCATAAGCTATTGTAAGCGACGTTATGCCAGTCGTAAAATAGCCTTGGCAACTCAATTTGTTGGCTTAGGCTATGCCTTGCCAGGAGTAGTCATTGCAGTTGGTGTGGTGCAGGTAGCAGGGGTAATGGACACTAATATTAATCGCTTTACAGGGGCA
>JBLHMY010000214.1:0-4097 GCA_047621065.1 Glaciecola sp.
AAACCAAGGTGTTAGCCGATATTGCACAAGGTTTGGGCTGTGAAAAGCCTGAAATAAGACAGTCGATGTATATTTTTAAACAGCCTAAAATAGGCGGTATCATTCGTTGGCATCAAGACGCCACTTATTTTTTCACTGAACCGCAGTCGGTGCTTACATTTTGGTTAGCGGTTGAAGATGCGACCATACTGAACGGCTGTTTGCAAGTGCAAAAAAACGGGATAAACTTCCCGTTGAAAGAACAGTTTAAACGCTATCCGAACGACGATACCAAGCTTGTATCGCTGCTCGATATTGCCTGGCCAAACGACAGCGAAGCAATACCATTAGAAGTGAAAGCGGGATCTCTTGTTGTATTTAATGGTGCTCTTCCACACTTTAGTGAGGCAAATAGGTCTTGTAAATCGCGTCATGCATTTACTTTGCATATTACTTCGGGTTTAAGTGAATACGACCAGCATAATTGGCTGCAAGCTTCGCCTTTGTCGATTGCATAGGTAAATATTTACCTCTAAATTAGAAAAGCCAGATTGGTATAACAATCTGGCTTTTTGTTGCCACGTGCTGCATGCTTGCGTTGCTGAACTATTACTCAGTTATGCCATGTGAAGACAGTAAAAAAGCAAACTCTTCAGCGTAATCTCGCAAACGACCGTAACGACCACTATTAGAGAAATGACCAGCGCCCATATTTATTCGCATTATTAACAAGTTATCATCGGTCTTTAACTCGCGCATTCTTGCTGTCCATTTTGCCGGTTCCCAATAAGTAACACGTGGGTCGTTTAAGCCGCCGGTAACTAACATGGGCGGATAATCTCTAGCTTCAATGTTGTCGTAGGGTGAGTAAGCTTGAATAAGATCAAATGCAGCTGGGTCCTCAATGGGGTTGCCCCATTCGCTCCATTCTGGTGGCGTAAGCGGTAAATTAGCATCTAACATGGTATTTAGCACGTCAACAAAAGGCACACCAAGCGTTACTGAGCTCCACAGTTGTGGAGCTTGAATAGTCACCGCACCCATAAGTTTTCCGCCAGCGCTACGCCCAGAAATACTAATATTACCCGCCGAAACATATTTTTCAGACACTAAGAAACGCGCTACATCAACAAAATCGTTGAAGGTATTGTTGCGTGCTTTTAATTTGCCATCTAAATACCACTGGTGACCCAGCATGTCGCTGCCGCGAACGTGCGCAATAGCGTAAGAGAAACCTCTATCTAGTAAACTAAGTCGGGTAGTTGAAAAGCCCGGAGTAACTGTGCTGCCATAAGCCCCATAGGCATATAAATGCATAGGATGAGTAGCATCTTTTTTGAAATTCTTATTGTAGACTATGGTAACAGGCACTAACACACCGTCGCGAGCAGGGGCCATAATCCGCTCGCTTACGTATTGCGTTTTATCGTAGCCTGAGGGGATTTTTTGGACCTTTTTTGTGATTAATTTTTTGTCTGCAATGGAGTAATCAAAAACCGTACTAGGGGTAACCATCGAGTCGTAATTAATGCGTACAAAATCTTGATTGAATTGTGGGTTGTTGCCATTAGATACTGCGAAAACAGACTCAGGGAAAACCACATCGTGCGAATTCCCTACATAATCAGAAATAGTAAAGCGTTCTATACCGTTTTCTCTAGACACAATAGACATAAAGTTTTTGAATACTTGCATACCTATAAAATAGCGCTCATCAGAACCTGCAATAATGGTTTCCCAATTTTCATAAAGTGGATTTTTGTCAGAAACTTTAACTAATCTTGAATTGGGATGGGTGTCGTTGGCAACAATATAGAAATTGCCATTAGCGTGGTCGACACTACTTAAAAAAGCCTGTTCTCTGGATACTAGCAGGGTAGGTGTTGCTGAAAAATCATCAGCCGGTAAGGCAAATATTTCGCTTGTCTCGCCCTGTCCACTGCCTATTAACAAAAACTCCTTGCTGCTGGTCATACTGAAATTTAAGAAAAAACGGTCGTCTGCTTCAGTCAATATTGCGGTATCGTCAAGCTGGCTCGTGCCTAGTTGGTGAAGATTAATACTCACAGTAAACCAACGATCGCTATCAAGAAGACCGTATACAAGTGACTGACTATCTGCGCTAAAAACGATGTTGCCGCTGGTATCGTTTAATTCACCGTTAAGTAATTTACCAGTGTTAAGGTCTTTTACCACCACCTTGTAACGCTCGTCGCCATTGGTGTTATAAGAGTAGGCTAGATACTGATTGTTTGGACTAATTTCCCAATCACCCATAGTGAAATATTCGAAGGGTTGGGCTAACGCCGTCACGCTTAGAAATACCTCTTCGTTGCTACTGCCGCTTTGCTCAGTGCTGTTGCTAGTCACATCGAGCTTGCGACGACTATAGGTACGGTATTCTTCACCTTCTTTGTAAAACGATTTATATTCATAGCCGTTTTCAATCCACGGCACCGAGCTTTCTTCGTCATTAGTGCGTCCTTTGAATTCTTCAAATAAAGTATCTATTAAGGGTGTTTTAGGCTCAATAAACGCATTAAAATAGGCGTTCTCTTCATTTAAGTAATCAATAATAGCTAAGTCGTCTACTTCTGGATATCCCGAGTCTTTCAACCAATTGTAATGGTCTGAAATAGTTTTGCCGTGGTATTCAGCGGTAAACGGAATTTTTTTAGCCATAGGCGCAGCTATGCTAAGCTCTTTAAGCGTTTGTTTTTGTACACTTTGGTTTTCTGGCATTTTAGACTCTTGAGGAGGTGAACAAGCTGATAATGCCGCAATACTGAGTATGGACATAACGGGCAATAATAATCTACATAACATGAAACTTCCTTTTATTTTGATATTGAAAAGCGCATATATTCACGATTTTTTACCAAGCAAAAATAACATTACTTTTATCCCTTCACAATGTTTAGTTAGATGCAAATACTACGGTGTAAAAGCACTGTATGTGAAAAACACCGTGTAAGAAAAATAGATATTTGCAAAAGAATGAACTATAACAGGTATATACATCAATTAAGAATTCACCGTGAAGCACTTTCTACATAATTTACTAATAGGCTTAACCACCGTTTTTGCATGGACACCTGCGACTGTTTTACTCATTATGCCTTTTATCGGAATTTATACAGGGCTAATGTATTTTGGTGATATGAATATATTGCGGTTATTGTTTTTATGCGTAATTGCCGTTTTGGCGATTGCAGGTTATTGGGGCTTAAGCGCTATTTGCTGGGGCGTAAAATTACCCATTAAGGCTGTATTCCCTTGCTTATTAAGCGGGGTCATTGCTCTTTCAAGCGCTATTGGTATAGGTTATTTTTCGGACAATACGTTATTACACCTTAGTGCCAATATAGAGGAAATATATTTGTTCGTTTCGCCCTTAACTTTTCTGATATTGCACAGTGTAATCGAATATAAGAAGCAGTATTGGTAGCACAGTACAATCACGATTGAAATAAGGCAATGCTGCGTCGTTTCAATAGGTAAGAGCTTGCGTATAACGCACATGACAAGTAGCTTTATGCTTAAATGCTCTGCTATATTATCAACACTTCATTTAGGGACATAAAAATGACAATAAAATATATAGCAATTGCTCTATTATTATTTTCTTTTAGCGCAAAATCGACATCAGATTTTCAGCATTTGGAAACTCTCTTTACAAAATGGCGAACCTTCGAGGTAGCCCCATTGCATAATGGTGCACCAGACTATCGCAAAGAAACCTTCGAAAAACGGCATTCAAAATGGGCACAATTTAAAGCAGAATTGCTAACATTCGATAAATCACAGTGGACGGTTGCTGAGCAAATTGATTGGTTTGTGATGCTGGCTGAACTTAACGGTTATGAATTTAACGAAACGGTATTAAAGCCTTGGCAAAGAGACCCTGCGTTTTATAGCCAAGTGTGGACATATAAAAGTGATGTGCCCGCGCACGAAGGTCCAACTCCTCATTATGTAACAGAATTATGGAGCTATTCATTTCCTATTGATACAAACGAGCAAAGCAGGCTCATTAATGATTTATCTCGCATAGCACCTTTTCATATTCAGGCCCGAGAAAACTTAACTGGGAATGCTAGGGAACTATGGGTGGCTGG
>JBLHMY010000215.1:0-4076 GCA_047621065.1 Glaciecola sp.
TGGTGCGTCTACCCAGACTCGAACTGGGGACCTCTGCAATGTCAATGCAGCGCTCTAACCAACTGAGCTATAGTCGCACTTTTGTTTGTTTTAACTAAGGGTGTAAAAGGATATCACATCACGGTTAGTCAAACCATGTAAACGGCGCGTATAGTAACGACCAAGTGCGTGATAAGCAAGTGCTTTTTTGCTATTACCGCTGCAAGTTTATAGGTTTAATGAATTGTGCTGGGTTGCTATGTTCAACAACGTTTAAAAAGTGTTCAGCAAGCCTGTCTGACTCTTTAATAACGCGGGTCCAATAAGCAATACGTTCTTGTGCAGGTATTTCACTAAAATCTTTTCTGTCGGGAATTTTACCGTGTGGTAATTGTGCCACAAACTCTTCACTTGGGGCTACTAACAACACATTGTCATAGCTTTCAGGGTGGCATGAGCGAGATTTTAAAGACTTGTCAAACCAACCCGGTGTTAGCTTGTCATAAAAATGGGGATACAGCACTAAATCTGGCGTTTCTAGTTTCATATCAAAATGATAATCAATAATGCCGCCATCTCTAAACATGCCATTTTCCACCCCAGCAATATTTTCTACACCTTCAATAACCGCGGGTATAGAGCCTGAGGCCATCAAACAATCTAAAAAATTCTTTTGGCTTAAAAACGCTTGCTCGGTTTTAATTGGCATTTTTTCACTAAATGCCAAACCTTCTTTGTTCGAAGAAAAAATAACGCGTGTAAAGCTTTTTGCCAGCTTTTTGCGTGACATTGCATTTCTGCCCGCGGCTATTGCAAGTCCGGCAAACTGTTTTAGCTTTTGTTCAGAAGCGGTTAATCCATGACACCTAGCCACCACAATATGCAATGATTTGGACGTGGAATTGAGTGCTTCACTTACACCTTTGTCACCCACCATATAATCTAGTAGTTCTATACCTTTTTGCGTTATTTCTGAAACGCTTGGTTTTTCTGAATAAACAACTGTGGAATAACGCTCAGCCAGCCGTGAAATAGCGGCACTGGGGTTTGACTGCGCAAAGCAAGTTGCCCTAAATGCCCCTGCTGAGCTGCCTATAATATCAACATGACGAGCTGATTTATGCATAAACTCATTGAAAATCACTTTATCTAAACCGGCTAATACAAACCATTTAGGGCCACCGCTTGCGCCTAAAAACGCACTAAACATCTCAGGCTTCAATCCCTCAGATTGAATTCTAGATAGTGCTGTTTTACCAGCATAAAACGAAAGAGGCTGCATATTATTATTCTTGTGTACTGTTAATATAACTATTATGGGAATTATTTGATTTTATTTCAAATAATTATGCCTAATACAAACGAATAAGTCACAATTGAATGTATATTAAGCGCCTTATATTTGGTATAGTTTTCATTAGTTTAGTGGATAACTCAGTAGTAACACACAAGGTTATCCACAGTTTTAGTGGATAACCTTATAGAACTAATAACAAGAGGAAAAGCATTTGTCTAAGCAAACTCTCAAAGTGCTCGAAGAAACATTCGCTATACATAGTTTAGATGTAGAAAGTGACATACCGTCTAAAGTCCTTGAATGCCCGTTATTTTTTATTGCTAAAACACTGGACGAATTGTCTATTGTTATTCCGCAGTCACTGCGTATAGGTGCTGTCGAAACCGATTTTGACTGGCGTGTACTTGAAGTACTCGGCCCTTTAAATTTGTCGCTGGTTGGCATTATGGCAGAAATTAGCGGGGTATTAGCAAAAGCGAAGGTGAGTATTTTTATAGTATCTACCTTTGACACCGATTTTGTCTTGGTAAAAAACGCCCAATTAGAGCAAGCTAAATTAGCATTAATCAAAGATGACTACAGAATAACGAACTAGCGCAACAAGCCATTACACAAAACATCATCAAACGTTTTAATTCACAATCAAAATTGAGAAGTAAATATGCTCACAATGTACGGTATATCAAATTGCGACACCATTAAAAAGGCAAGGAAATGGCTTAATACTGCTGGCGTCGAATACACCTTTCACGATTATAAAAAATTAGGCGTAGATAGGGCTATTATTGCAAATAGCATAGCAGCAACTAATATAGAAACAGTTGTTAATAAGCGCGGTACTACATTTCGAAAGTTATCCGACCACGACAAGTTAGTCGTTGATGCTTATGCTGATGACGCAGACGCAGTATTAGACTTACTATGTAATAATCCATCAATGATAAAGCGTCCTATTTTGGTCAAACAAACAAACAGTATTGCGGTTTCTTTTACAGTAGGATTTGTTGACACCACTTACCAGGAATTGATCGATGGCGCTTGATGTTATTGAAGTCACAAGCTTATTAGTGGGCAATGCATCGGTTACACCGCAAGACGCAGGCTGTCAGGACTATTTAAAAGAACAACTAGTAACATTCGGATTTACCAATGAAACCATGGTGTTTGCTGATACGACAAACCTATGGGCACGGCGAGGCAACAGTGCACCAGTATTTTGTTTTGCTGGCCATACCGATGTTGTACCAACGGGACCTTTGGACAAGTGGAAATTTGACCCCTTTACGCCCACACAAGAAAATGGATTCTTGTATGGACGCGGCAGCGCCGACATGAAAGCCTCTATAGCCGCCATGCTGGTGGCTACGCAAAGATTTGTGCAAGACCATCCTGACCATAAAGGTTCAATTGCATATTTAATCACCAGCGATGAAGAAGGGCCATTTATAAATGGCACCACCAAGGTTATTGATACCTTAGAAGCGCGCCATGAAAAAATAGACTATTGCATTGTAGGCGAGCCTTCGAGCACTAAAGTAACCGGCGATGTTATTAAAAATGGTCGCAGAGGCTCCCTCACTGCTAACTTAACCATTAAAGGCTTGCAAGGTCACGTTGCCTATCCGCATTTAGTAGACAACCCTATTCATGCATTGGGCCCTGTTATTAGTGAGCTTGTGAATACGCAATGGGATCAAGGAAACGCATTTTTCCCAGCCACTAGTATGCAAATATCAAATATTAGCGGTGGCACAGGCGCAAGCAACGTAGTACCCGGCACTGTGAGTATGATATTTAACTTTCGATACTCGACTGCCCTCACCTACAATGATTTACAAACCCGTGTTTGCGCTATACTCAACAGTCATAAGGTAAAATACGACATACAATGGACATATAACGGCTTACCGTTTTTAACTAAACCGGGTATATTAGTAGATGCTTGCAAAAAAAGCATTAGAGAAGTTTGTGCTATTGAAGCCGAGTTATCTACCGCTGGCGGCACATCAGATGGACGGTTCATTGCGCCAACAGGTGCACAAATAGTAGAACTAGGGCCTGAAAATAGTACCATCCATCAAATAGATGAATGCGTGAATATAGACAACGTCAGGCAACTAGAAAAGGTGTATTATCAAATAATGGTTAACTTGCTAACATGAAAACACTTAGCATCAGCGCGACTGAGTTAATGGGCCTTAGTCAATCCCATTTAGTGCCCGTCACCAGTGTGCATTTTTTGCATAAAAGCGTGGTAGCGCCTTTTTTAAATATGCGCAAAGCCGCTGCAGATGACAATATAGATATACAAATATGCAGTAGCTTTCGAAGTTTCGACAAACAACTGTCTATTTGGAACCGTAAATGGTCAGGAGAGTTACCCCTTAATACTTTACAAAACACAACATTGGTGGCGAGTGAATTAAGCAACCAAGAAAAAATTCACGCCATTATGCTATGGTCTGCATTGCCAGGCGCTAGTCGTCATCATTGGGGCACCGACTTCGATGTATATGACCATACAGCCGTTCAGGCACAAAATCATAGCCTGGCATTAGTGCCTAGTGAATATGAAGATGGAGGGCCTTGTGAAGCAATGTCAAAATGGATTGTTCAGAATGCCGCAAACTTTGGATTCTATTTACCCTATGCTAAATATGTCGGCGGAGTAGCGCGCGAGCCGTGGCATTTATCGTATAAAGAGCTTGCCACAAGCATACAAAAAAGCTTTGTGATAGATGAACTGTATTCACAACTTGAACAGGCTGATATACTAGGTAAAGAGTTAATTCTGAAACAA
>JBLHMY010000216.1:0-4045 GCA_047621065.1 Glaciecola sp.
TCTGACATCTTTGGCGCTTGCTGTGGCGCCTGCTGCTGCGATTGCTGCGAATTTTGATTATATCCGCCCTGCCCGCCGCCTGAATTTTGCTGAGGTTTGCTTTGATCATAAGCGGCTTGGCCACCGGCATTTTGTTGCGCTGGACGTTGCTGGTGACCGCCGCCACCTTGTGCGTTTTGACCGCCACCTTGGCCGCCGCCACCCATCATTTGCATATTGTCGGCAATAATTTCAGTTGTGTAACGGTCGTTACCTTGCTGGTCTTGCCACTTACGTGTTTGCAGTTTACCTTCAATAAAAATTTGCGAACCTTTCTTTAAGTATTCACCGGCAATTTCAGCTAAGCGACGATACATGGTGACTTTGTGCCATTCGGTACGTTCTTGCTGTGCACCTTGCTGATCTTTCCAGCTCTCACTGGTGGCAATGCTTAAATTAGCAACTGCGTTTCCGTTTGGCATGTAGCGTATTTCTGGGTCGTTACCCAAGTTCCCTACAATAATGACTTTGTTAACACCTCTAGAGGCCATTCTATTTCCTTTATTAATCTCGTATTAATTCTGTTCTTTAATAAGCGCTTCAGCTACGTCTATTTCAAATATTTTAGCATCTACTTTCAAGTACATAGCATTTTCTAAAGGGTCAGCGATCACTTCTTGGACACCAGCCATGCGGTTAATTTTATCACGTAAACCAAGCAAATTCTGCGATTCTTTATGCCTATTCTCAAGCATTAGTGTAACGCGTTTTATCTGCTGCGTGCTAGTTAAACCTTTTGTCATTAAGCTTAACAAAAAGATAACCACTAAGCACATAATAAAGGTATAACCGGATGAGAAATAGCTGTTCAATAGGCCAGACAAAAGTCCGCCCAAAAAAGCCCCAAAAAATTGATGGCTGGCATAAATACCCATTGCACTACCTTTACTGCCAGCAGGCGAAATTGAAGAAATCATTGCCGGCATTTTCGCTTCCAAAAAATTAAAGCCGGTAAAAAACAAAATGCCTGCAATAGCAATTCCAGACCAACTAGGCACAAGTATGAGTAACAAGGTAAAGGCACTCGCCATGAATACCAGCGCCAGCCTGAAGCTCATGCTAACAGGCAAATTGTCTGCAAGCTTTATCATGCCAGTCAGCCCTATTACCGACGCAAACAGCACCAACGAATAAAGCTCCCAGTGGTCGCTTAATGGCACATTAATATTAATAAGCATAACCGGCACTTGTACAAAAAAGCATGTAATAAGCAAATGCACCACCAGCACAGACCAATTTAGGCGCCATAAATGAGGATGTTTAAATAACCGGCTGAGTAATTTGGTTTTAGGCAGTGAGTCGCCTGAAGGTGCTACGAGTGCTTTATTATTTATGCCTAAGCGGACCAACGGAATACATAGCAATGCAAATCCAGCCGTGATGAGAAAAATTCCCTGCATGCCTAAACTTGCAGCAATTATGGGGCCTAACAGCAATGCAATGTAAAATGAAAAGCCAATTGAAATACCAATTAGTGCCATTATTTTTGTGCGTTGAGATTCGCGCGTAACATCCGATGCCAGCGCCATAATAGCGCCGGCTATCGCACCACTCCCCTGTATTATTCGACCAACAGTGAGTAACCACATACTATCAGCTAAGCCAGCTATTAATGAACCTATAGCAAATAAGAAAAGACCTAAATAGATAACGGGCTTACGCCCCCATTTGTCAGATAGTAGTCCCATTGGAATCTGGAAAATAGCCTGAGTTAATCCATAGCCGCCTATGGCTAAGCCTACCCATAATGGTGAATAATCTGGATATGCTTGTGCTGCCACAGCAATAACAGGAATAACCATGAATAGCCCAAGCATACGCAGCACATAGACCGAGGCAAGGCTTATACCAGCCTGCCATTCAGATTTAGAAAGTGAGTTTGCTTCCATTTACGGCAAGAGTTTCCTTTGTGCTAAGGTAAGTGCATCAAAACTTAATAAGCTTACATGGTAAACTGTTCGCGGTCATATTAATAGGATAGAGGAAATACTCATGGCGAGAGTAAATGTAAATATATTTGTGGCTATATTTGCTGTAAATTTTCACGATAGTATATTACGTATTATTATTGCGCTGGTTGTTAGCATAGGCACACAAAATGATGATGTGTTTAATATAACGCATAAACTCAATGATAAAGGCTAGCGCGACGTAAATCGCACCTCTACATTTAATGTTAGTATACTAATACACAGCACAATACGAGACATACCCATTGCACAAAGTAGCCATTTTTGCCGATGTTCAAAACATTTACTACACCACACGAGACACCTTTAAACGTCCCTTTAATTATCGCGCGTTTATTCACCAACTCAGTCAAAACAATGAAATAGTGTTGGCCTTTGCTTATGCTATTGATCGTGGCGATCCTCAGCAAATGAAGTTTCAAAGTGCACTGCGTCATATGGGGTTTGAGGTAAAGCTTAAACCTTTCATTCAACGTGCCGATGGGTCAGCCAAAGGCGATTGGGACGTAGGTATAACTATTGACGTGCTAGAGCACGCCGCGCAGGTAGATGAAGTTATTTTACTTTCAGGCGACGGCGACTTTGCCATTTTACTCGACACCATTACCCGCAAGTACAGGTGTAAAACTTCAGTATATGGGGTTCTTAATTTAACTGCCAATGCGCTTATTAGTAGCGCAACTGAATTTGTTGAAATAGACCAAAAGTGGCTGGTTTGAGCTTGTTTTAGTACATGAATAGTTATCTGTTCTTAAAATAGATAAAAAATATCCGCTACAGTGTAGTCAATCACTCAAGCCTTAACATGCTAAACCGTGCACCTTTAGATTAAATGTAACTATTTTTATGTTTCTAGGTTTTTTAGATCATTGCTGAGGTCGCTTTGTAATGTCATTTTTGTTTACAACATTGATATATGAATGTTGTTTAACAATGGCATCATTTTTTTTCAACATGTGACATAATCGTTGATTAGTCAAAACGGTATATTTTTAGCAAATATGGATTACATAGAAGTTCGCGGTGCGCGCACGCACAACCTCAAAAATATTGATATTACTTTACCACGCAACAAACTGGTTGTTATCACCGGATTATCGGGGTCCGGGAAGTCTTCTTTAGCCTTCGACACTCTATATGCCGAAGGTCAACGGCGCTACGTTGAGAGTTTATCGGCCTATGCTCGGCAGTTCTTATCTATGATGGAAAAGCCCGATGTTGACCACATTGAAGGTTTGTCTCCGGCTATTTCAATTGAACAAAAATCTACCTCCCATAATCCTCGTTCAACGGTAGGCACCATTACCGAAATATACGATTATTTACGAGTTATGTTTGCTCGTGTAGGGACGCCTCGGTGCCCCGAACACAAAGTGCCGCTAGATGCACAAACTATAAGCCAAATGGTCGACAAAGTGCTTACCTTTGAAGAAGGTACCAAGCTAATGTTGCTCGCACCTGTGGTGCAGGCAAGAAAAGGTGAGCATACCAAGACCCTTGAAAGCTTATGTGCACAAGGGTTTATACGCGCCCGTATTGATGGCGAAGTGTGTGATTTATCAGATCCACCCGATCTTGACCTACGCAAAAAGCACACCATAGAAGTTGTTGTAGACCGTTTTAAAGTGCGTGACGATTTACAATTACGCTTAGCTGAATCGTTCGAAACTGCGCTTGCGCTATCGGCAGGCACCGTTAAAGTCGTTTACATGGACGACGACCAACAAGACGAAATTGTATTTTCTGCTAATTTCGCCTGCCCACACTGCGGCTACAGTATTAACGAATTAGAACCGCGTATATTTTCGTTTAATAACCCCGCCGGCGCATGTCAAACATGCGATGGCTTAGGCACTAAACAGTTCTTTGACAAATATAGAGTCATTGGCAACGACGAGCTGAGCCTTTCTGGCGGCGCCATACGCGGCTGGGACAAACGCAGTTATTATTACTTCCAAATGCTAATGTCAGTTGCAGAGCATTATAGTTTCGATTTAAAAGCGCCTTTTCAAGACTTAGACCCCGCTGCAAAAGAC
>JBLHMY010000217.1:0-3928 GCA_047621065.1 Glaciecola sp.
ACCCGCGCTCCGACTCGCGTTATTTGCCTAAAGATCAGTTTGCGCAGGTTGCCAAAGTGTTAAGTGTTATTAAACACAATGTGCCAAGCTTTAAAGAAGCAGTAGACAATGCCAAGCCTACTTTAAAGTCAAAAGCGTGGAATGACAGTAAAGTTGATGCTCACCATGCTATTATACCAACTAACCGCAACAAGGCGGTCGCCAGTTTAACTGCCAATGAAGCAAAAGTTTATCAACTTATTGCGAGCCAATATTTAATGCAGTTTTATGGGCCACATAAATATCAAGAACAAGTTGCTAATATTGATATTGCCGGTGGTGAATTTATTGCCAAAGGTAAGTCAACACAAGACTTAGGATGGTTAGCGCTAACTAAAAGCGAAAACAACAAAGCCGAAACAGTCATACCGAATCTAAGTAAAGACGAATCATTAAAGTGCATTGACTCGCAGTTGCTGGAAAAACAAACATCGCCGCCTAAGCACTTTACTGATGCTACATTACTTGCCGCCATGACAGGTATCGCACGCTATGTACAAGACAGTGAAATTAAAAAAATCTTAAAAGAGACCGACGGACTTGGCACAGAGGCTACGCGAGCTTCAATCATTGATTTATTGTTTAAACGCCAGTTTATGCAAAAAGTCGGTAAAGAAATTCATGCCACTGAGACAGGTAAAGCTTTAATTAACGCCTTGCCCAGTGAAACTACCCACCCCGATATGACCGCTATTTGGGAAGCAAATCTGAATAAAATAGCGCACCGGCAACTACGTTACGATGCATTTATGCAGCCTTTAACCGATTCCATTACGCAGTTAATTAATAACAGCCAACAGCTTGATGCCACTCAGTTTGGAGGGTTGAGAGATATAAAGCCTGTGCGTAAAAAACGTTTTTTTAAGAAGAAGTCTTAAAGTGTAAACATATTTTCACTGCTACTTAGCTCCGATCAATTATATATTTTCGATACTGCACTAGGCCTCAAAAGTACTTAAGGAATAGCTGATGAGCTTGCTTTTAATGTTCACTTTTTACACAGTCTGTGCTAACAGGAATGGATCAAACGCGAGTGCAACTCGACACGATACTCAAAAGTCACTTTGCATAAGCGCACTTATAGTAAAAGCATAAGCCTTGGTTATTCACAGCAATAATAAGCTTAACTATTTGCAGTAAAAATAAGCTTTGCTATAAAAATCAAATAAGGCGACAAACACATCACAACCAGTGCGCCCACAATACCCAACATATACCACCAGTTGAAAGAATCATTCACTTGAGTTTCTGGGCTCATATCCAATACCTCATTAATTGACATTACATTCAATAGAAGCTTTTATAAAGGCTCGTTAATTCGACTCACGCCACAATTACTGCCCACAACTTTATCAAAACATTGTACTTCATCGAAGTATATGTAAAACCGCCGTCACACTCTTGATATTGGTCAACAAAGTGATGAAGTCGCTTACTAATTATATTTTGTTTGATGATAACTTAACGCCTATGCGTTTAATTGTTACTCAATTTTTCTTCCTACTTTGTGACTAAATTTGTTATTGGGTAGTCTATTGATGGATGAATTCACAAAGCAGTAAAGTAACGTTAGGGCCAAAGACGGCTTTTGCCTTAAGAGGTAAACGTTTAATTCACGACCCAAAGATTGTTCAAATGATAAACGGAAGCTCATAGGAGCATAATTTCATAGCAAATATTATAGAAAAAATTGGAAAATTAATGAAAGAAACAGTCCTAATCATTGGTATTAGAAGAAGGTGTTACCAAGTGGCTATAAAATTTGGCTACGATGTTTTTTCTTTGGAGCGATGGCATATTGAGTGGTGCCAGAAAGAAAGACTTAAACGATGTACTGTTGCATCGCATTGAACTTTTAAGCTAGTTAATCTAACGTTAGAGAGGTTTAAATGACGTCCAACATTCTAATGTGGTTAGGCATTGTATTGTGCGTAACACAATTTGCTATTTCTTCCAGCTAAATTAATGGCGTTGGTTTTAGACGCTTGGTTGGGTAAATAGTGAATTACTTATATTAGAGAAAAACAACTTGCGATGATTGTCTAATCACATGTCTTTGATTCAACACTTTTTAGGCTATACTCTTTATCGGTGAATCCTTTACCAATATTTCTTGGAAGTTTAATGCGTTCAATTCTTGCTTCAATTCTGGCCTTATTTTTTGCCCTTTTCTTATTGTTATTAGGAAATGGTTTGCTTAGCACGCTGTTAGTTTTGCGCGGAGTTGCAGAGGGCTTCTCAGATAAGTTTTTGGGTATTTTAACGTCGGTTTATTTTTTAGGTGCATTTGTGGCTACTCTGGTGGCTTCAACGATGATTAAGCGAATGGGCCACATTCGCTGCTTTACATTTTGTACAGCATTACTGGGGTGCTCTACTTTGGCTTATGTGTTGGTAGTATCTCCATCTGCTTGGCTCATTATTCGGTTCATGACTGGTTTTGGTATGTTTGTTATTTACACGGTTGTCGAGAGCTGGTTGAACGGTCAAACACAAGACACTTATCGTAGCCGAGTATTCTCTGTATATACTTTAATCAATTTGTTAGCCATTGCCGCCTCTCAACAACTTTTGCTTTTCGACAGTGCGACTAGTTATTTGCTATTTATACTGGCTAGCTTCCTTGTTACAGCCGCCGTTATGCCAATTTCTTGGACGCGGCTAGAACAACCCCATGTACCTGTTGATATGCCGTCTATGAGTATTTTGAAAGTATTTGATGCTGCACCTGTAGCCGTTACGGGTTGTTTGATCTCTGGATTAATTATGGGCCCTTTTTGGGGATTATCACCTTTGTTTATAAGTAGTTTAGGTTTTTCCAATAACGAGTTAGCCGCCTTTATCTCGCTGTCTATACTTGGCGGCGCATTTATCCAATATCCTGTGGGCCGTTGGTCAGACAAAATGGACAGACGTCAAGCTCTTTTATTTACGTTTATACTCGCAACGCTAACGGTAATATCGATGGCGCTGGTTGCCAATTATTACCCAAAGGAACTTGCTGTTATTACAACATTATCAGCAATTTTCTGTGGTCTTGTGCTGGCTGTTTATCCTATTTCTGTTGTACATTTAGTAGACCGTATAGACAAAGATCATCTTGTAGCGGGTTCTAGCTGCCTCTTGATGATTTACGGTATAGGTTCGTTTATTGGGCCAACCGCAGCGGGGTTTACTATGGAGTATATGGGCGCCCATGCCTTACCTACCTACTATCTAATTGTTTTAGTTATTTTCACTTTAATTATAAGCGTTCAACTTATTCGCTCACGTATTATTGAAAAACCAGAAGAGCGCGAAAGTCATTATGTCGCTATGGTGCGTACGTCGCCCAACATACTTCCTATGCATCCAGAATCGGAGGATATTCTAGATGCTTCTGAAGAGCATTGTGAAGTTCAACGACCTTGATATAAACAAGCCTTTTTTGGAGTCTTATGGGTCTTATATAAAAATATGTAGATGGTGTAGTAAGGACTAAATATTACCGCCAAAAAGGTAGTCGTAAACACAATTAAATCAATCTAAATGATCGCTAAAATAACGAGTGAAAGTAGACGGTTTTACGGCTTGAAATTTATTACATTAAGTTGTTGCTAAATAGAATTAACTGGCATATATTGCTGAAAATTCAACCAGTGTTTGCTTTTTAATTCGAGACTACCATGCAAGCCTCCGCCAATACTTTTCCTGCGCCAGCCAACGCGATTATTTCATTTTGTGATAAGTCGATAAATAGTGTTGATAGTCAGTATTTGAAAGCAGAAAAATTGCAACTTCTGCAAGCAGAGTTGCAAAACCTTAGACCTAAGGTACTACGATATTGCTTGAGTTACTTACGCCATGTTGAAGACGCCCAAGAAGCCTGCCAAGACACCATGCTAAACGC
>JBLHMY010000218.1:0-3896 GCA_047621065.1 Glaciecola sp.
CCGACATTGTGCGATTAAGCCTTGGCTCTGGTATTATTTTACTGGCTCTTATTATTAACCAGAAACTTTTTCTAAATGAAAGAAGTGCAAGGGGTAACAGTTAATTTGTAAACAAGCCCTTGCTAATGGAAATATAATGGGAAGTCTGGCAACGATTATTCAACTAAAACCGATATATCTGTTCAATTTAAAATCACAAAATGTAAAAGAGAAGCCATAGTAAGCGCCCTGCTCTAACATGTAATAACTATTTATCTCTTTTCAGCCGTAGCGCCGGCCGAGTCAAAAAAGCGCATAGTTATTGGCCAATAAGGTCAATCCAGCGAGGCTTAGATTAATACTAATGCCGTAAAAAAAGCGCCTAATTGCAAGGTATTAATTAATACGGTTGTTCTATGCAGTAAATCAAACTTTGATTTTTGCTTGTTGTCAGACGCCGTGTTCGCCATTGGCATAAGCACTTGACGAGAAATAACAAATCCAATAAATGAAACGCCCGCAATAATGGCTTGAGTAGTATTAGCAGCGACCAAAGAAACCATTAAATAAGCTAAGCTTAAAAACGCAAAATACACATAATAAAAAGGGAAAAAAGCTCTTATAAATGGCCTTGCAATGTCTATATTCAGTTTAATAAAAACTAAAGGTGCAAAGAGAACTTGAAACGTGACCATTCCTCCAAATATAACGGACAATATTACTAATTGAAGTGCGTCAAGCATGGTTAAGGTTCTCTTTTTTATTGGGATACACGTTATAGTAGCCGAGGTTTGAGATAAAACTGAACGCCCTTTATACCAATAAAAGTAGCCTGAGGTTCGTTTTGGACAAGTATTCTGCCGCTAAGAATGTCACAGTAATATTACAAAGATCGCATTTGTTGGCTTGGGGCACCATTGCAGCGATCAAATTATATTGGCACAAACTGTTCTTCTACATCAACAGTAACTGCCCTGCGCAATGAAGTAAGCCCAATACGCAGTGCTGCACTAATATTGGGTTACCCGTTTAAGAACGATAACGCGCTGCGCTAATAATTGACCAAAGATGGGCAATAGCGCCAACGGGCCACATAAAGAATAAAATTACGGTTGCCGCTAAAGCATAGCTTGCTGCTGCAACAATGAAAAATACAATTGCGGCTAAAATTCTGCCCTGTACTAATTGTCCCAAACCGGGAATAAAAAATGAGCAAATAGCTGCGATAACATTTCCGCCTGATCCTTGTGCTGACATAAATCCTCTCTTTAATAAGTATTGGGTGTTATATGTAATTATTCCGTATTAACATATGTGAATTCGGATGAATTCACAAGTTGGTTTCGCTGCTATATTGTTAGAAGTTGTTACTGCGCTAAAGTTACCAAAATTATCTACGGTGTTTTCCATCGAAGTTAATATCGGGAATTTACCAATATTGGCTCCTTGTTTTTATCGCGGCAATTTGTCGTTGAAATGCGCGACTTGCCGCCCAGCTTACTTTTTTAGGCTGTAATTGCCCGGTTAAAATTTCATTACTAACTTGTTCAATCTGGTAACTAAAACCTGAGCAAGGCCGTGGTGCACTAAAGTGATCAATACAAATATCAAGTTTATAAAGCTTGGCTTGTTCGGCTGCCCAGTAGTTAGGAATGGCTATGTATCCTTCATCGCCAATTAAATAGAGATAGTTAGGTAACTTGCAGCGAAAAGAGGTAGACAGTTGAGCGGTCGCAGATTGTTTGTGATAAGCGTTTAATATCACCACATCATCTTCTACACCGTTATCTGCAGCATGAGACCATACACTTTGTTGATCGGGGTCTTGGCCCAAGAATAACCATGCCATAGCGATAGGATAAATACCCATTTCCAATAAACAGCCACCGCCCAGACGATTATCATATTCGCGAAGGTCAGGACTATAGGGCAAAGGATAACCAAAGTCTGCTTTAACATGCGTTAACTTGCCAATGCGGCCTGCTTTAATCCAGTCTTGTGCTGTGGCTAGCACGGGTAAAAAATATGACCACATGCCTTCCATAAAATAGCGTTGCTCTTGTTTGGCTACGTCAATAACTTGCTCAAGCTCTTTGAGTGTTACGGTGGCTGGTTTTTCACACAAAACATGTTTCCCGGCCAACATAGCTGCTATGGATTGCTCTTTGTGTAAAGTGTGAGGCGTGGCAATGTAAATGGCATCTACGTTAGGGTCGGCTAACAGCGCAGCATAACTGCCATAAGCATTATCAATAGAGTACTTAGCTGCAAACGTCGTTGCGCTGCTGCTTTGCCTGGCCCCTACGCCATACAACATTGCATTTTTTACATGCTTTATATCGCTGGCAAAAGTGTTGGCTATACGACCCGTGCCAATGATCCCCCAGCGTAATATTTGCCTATTTTCAGGTGAGTTATTCATGGGGCAAAGCCTTTGAGTAATGAGTTATGACTAAATAGTTTCTAGGTGATGCTTTATTCACCATTAGTGACATTAAATGCTCAGTAGTATAAATACCTGATACAGCCCCGTATTGGGATTTTTCAAAACAATCGCTAGCGTTTTTTTACTCTGTCTTCGATAACCCTACCAGATGAAAACTGGTACCGCATGTTCCTATAAACAGCAATATCAGTAATATCGCTAGGAGTGCCCGCAGGACAACAGCGATAGTTAGTTGAGACACGATATTTTCCTTTAACATTTAATACTCGGTGCCATGTATGGCCGTGTAACAAAACTAAGGTTCCTTTTTTTGGGCTCAAAACGACTTGATTGGAAAAGTCTTGATTGATGTCTCCCACCGTTATGGCTCCTTTAAGGTGGGTAGTGGGCATTACTAAGGTTTGCCCGCCAATGTCACTATTAATATCCATCGTGTAAACCAAGCGGTTCAAATTAAATTTAGATTTGTCTTCAGGGGGACAATCTTGATGCCAGGCTTGGCCTTTTGATCCCCGTTTACTAAACATCACCATGGCATACAGGGTAGACCAACCTTCACCTAAAATCGCTTGGGTTAATGCGTTAAGTCTTTCATCATGATCTGGGGTGTCAAAATCTTCAATTCCCTGTCGTTGGGGGAACCAAGGAATAACATCAGTAGCCGATTTTCTGAGAAATTCTTCATCATGAAGAAAATCAGGACTTTCACCAAAATGATCTATAATGTGATGCTGGTAGTTATCCATAAGTTCATCATCAAAAAAATTGTCGATGACTAAATAGCCCTGTTGCCAAAATTCGATCGCTAGCTGCTGAATATTCATACATTTACCTTAGCCTTTATTAGCCAGTGTTTGCAAGTGGCATCGAGTGTTAATAACTATGGTAAGTTGTTTGACTGTTATAGGTAAGGTAAAATTGTCTCATATAGTTATCCAATACTATCATTTTATACTTTTTATAACTTTGGTGGGCACCATGAACAACAGAAAATGGCAGGACAAACTTGAACTGGGCTCACTTTGTCACGAGCAGTTTGTTGATATTGTATCGATACCCGAGATAGCTAGGCTAGGCATTCAATTATCGGGCATATCCACTATGATCGATACTTTCCATCTACAGCGTGTTAATCCTGACAACCATACAGTGATTTATACCCTAGCGGGTCAAGGGCTTTTAACAACGCCAAACGGAGAGTTTTACGCACAAAAAAATAGCCTGATCACCGTTGCTGCTCGCTCGCCATTTTCAATCCAAGTGCAGGTTTCGCCGTGGAAAATTGTATGGTTTAACCTTAACAACATCCCGCACTGGCAAACTCTTAATAATCGCCCGCCACTACAAACTTTCAGTTTTAGAGCAATGGCTATTTATCATATTTTGGGGCTAATTTTTCACGAGAGTAATAAAGCGCGTCGTATAAACTGGCTAAGCCAATTAGAAGTTTATCTCAACGAAAGCTTAAATA
>JBLHMY010000219.1:0-3886 GCA_047621065.1 Glaciecola sp.
ACGCAATATCCTTCAACGCTAAAAGTCTTAAATGCCAAATCTCTAAGTATCGCGCTGCCCACCAGCACGCATATTCTTACTATGCTACTAACTCATTCTGGCGGCGAAGCATTGGCCATTATTGGGACACCTGTGGTGGCTAACCCTTCAGTTAAACTGACTAAAAATCAACGTACCTTAGCAACCCTAATCATGCAAAACCTTGAGGCCGAGTTAAGGCAGCGCCAGCAAGCTAATACGCTGCATGCAATACATTCTCAACATTTACAAATTTCGGCACTAAACCAAGACCATATTTGCATTAAAGATAGTGCTCATAAAATGGTGTACGCCAATCCAGCTATGTTAGCAACGTTTCCAAAGTCTAATCAAAACGAGCTTTTGGGTAAATCTATTGCTCACTACTACGAACCAAATACCAGTGCACAAATAGTAGATTCTGATGTAAGCGCACTTACCACAGGATATTACAAAGGTAACGAACAACTTATTTTACCCAACGGTGAAGAAAAAATACTGTTGACCACCAAAAAATCCTTTATAGGCGTTGACGGTAAAAAATACCTCATGTCGGTATCTCGCGATGTTACCGAAAAAGAAATTTTGATAAACGATTTAAAGCGTTCAAATAGTGATTTAGATAATTTTGCTTATGTAGCCTCGCACGATTTACGCTCGCCTTTAAATGTGATTAAACGTCTTGTAAGTTGGGTTAAAGAAGACTGTAATGTGGTGTTACCAAGCGAAAGTAACGAAGACCTTGCTATTGTTCTTAGCCGTGTTGAGCGAATGGAAAAGTTGTTAATAGATCTGCTTAGCTACTCACGCATTGGCAAGGATTACCAAGAGGCTATTACCATCAATTTGCATGATTTTATGGTTGAGCTTTTGTCGCTCATCGATTTGCCCATGGGTTTTGTCTTGAAATGCGACAACATTGACATTGTCGTGCCCGAAATTGCGTTTAACGTAGTCATGCTAAATTTAGTTTCTAATGCAATAAAACATCATGACTCAGGCAATGCCAAAATAGAAGTAAAAGCTAAGCGCAACGATAAGGGCTGGGTAATTACAGTAGTAGATAACGGCCCTGGCATAGAAGCAAAAAACCGTGACCGAATATTTAAACTTTTCGAGACATTAAGGCCTCGTGATGAAATAGAGGGCAGTGGTATGGGATTAAGTGTAGTAAAAAAGATCGTACAGCATTATGGTGGTAGTATTGAGGTGGATGCGAATTTGCCTCGAGGTACTAAGTTTATAGTCGCTTGGCCTTTACACAATATTGCCCGCACGGTATTAGGCAATTTGAATGACTAAGATTTATGTATTACTTATTCAATGCAAAGAGACTTACCTATGGAAATGAGAAGAAGGCTGCACGTTTTACTCGTTGATGATGATTTGGCTGACCGCCGTATTATTCGTCGTACCTTGGCTGAGAATGCCGCTGATGTAAAAATAGTCGAGGCTGTATCGGTAGAAGAAGGCTTAGGTATTTTACAGAATCAAAGTTTTGATGTCATTTTATTGGACTACAAATTACCCGGTGCAAATGGCATTGAGATGGTGCAAAAACTTAGGTCTAGACCAGATTTAGGCAGTATCGCAATTATTATGATGAGCGCTTCCCAAAATGAAGCCTTGGCGGTACAGTGCATAGAGTCGGGTGCGCAAGATTTCATTCAAAAATCTGACCTTCAGTGTCTTAATCTGCATCGTGCTATTGTTCACGCTCATAAACGCTTTGAACTTGAACACAAACTACACCAAAATTATCTTAACGTTAAACACCTTGCTGAAAAAGACCCCTTAACCGGCTTGTCAAACCGCCATCATTTTAATCAGATGATGGACATGCTAATTATACCCGGTGGACAGTCGCAGGTCGACATAGCTTTGCTGGTGATGGATTTAGATAATTTTAAATATATTAATGACACTCTTGGCCACGATGCTGGCGATAGATTATTAATCGAGTTTGCTACGCGAGTAAAAAAGTTATTAAGACGGCATGAAAGCTTTGCTCGAATAGGCGGTGACGAGTTTGCCATCATCTTAAATGGGATTAAGTCGACCCAGCAGGTTAGGTTAGTCGCTCAACGAATTCATGATTCTTTAAAAACGCCTATAAAGTTAGGCACTGCACAAGTCGATTGCCAGGCTAGTATTGGAGCTGCTATTTACCCGCTGCAAGCAAACGAAAAAGAGAGCTTAATTAAGTATGCTGACATAGCTATGTATAAAGCCAAAGCCGATGGGAAAGGCAAAATGCGCTTATATGACCAGACAATGAGTGCTGAAAATCAGCGCCTATTCGATATTCAAGCTGGACTAAAACAGCACATCATTGATCATGCATTTAATATTCACTTTCAGCCTGTAATTAATTTACGTAACAATCAGAATATTGGTTTTGAAGCCCTTATTCGCTGGCCGGTTAATGAACATAACTATGTACCTGATGAATTTATTCCTATTGCCGAGAAAAACGCTGATATTCATGCAATTGGTCGCTGGGTAATTGATAAAGCAATTGCTCAAATTTCGATTTGGCAAAAAACCTATGCAAAAGAACGCTTTATTGCCATTAATATTTCGCCTGTGCAGTTGCAAAACCATTCTGTTACCGATTATATAATTGACCGTGCCGAAGCTTATTCAGTTAATCCAAAAAACATTGTTCTTGAAATAACCGAAACCGCGTTATTCGAAAAACAAAGCGCCATCAAGCAATCGATAGAGGCGCTTTCTGATTATGGTTTTATTATTTCATTAGATGATTTTGGGATTGGGTACTCGTCTATTTCTCATTTAATTGAGTTTCCAATAAGCGTGGTGAAGCTAGATAAATCGCTGTTTACGGTTAAGCACAGTGAAGTAAAGCGTAAAGCCGTATTTGAAGCTTTAGCTGAAATGTTAAAGCGCTTAAAAATGATAGTGGTTGCCGAAGGCATTGAAACCCAAGCGCATTTGGATATGTGTAGATCATTAAACATTGACCATGGGCAAGGGTTCTTTTTAGGTCGTCCAGCAACGGCCGAAAGTTTTGCTAAAGTGCTAGGCAGTGTCGACTAACTTTTGGAATAAAGTATGGGTATAAGCCGCATTATTCTGAGTATGTACGCTAGATGATTGAAAAAACCGGATTGAAGACTGCGTTAAAGCAGTTCTTTATGGGCGCAGCTTTTGATAAAGTTGAAACTGTGCAGTCCCTTTGGAGCGGATATGGTGAAATTGCCCGCTATTCAATTCGCCGCAGTTCTCAAGGTCAATCTACTCAAAATACTCAAACGTGTATCGCTAAAATAGTCAGCCTACAAAGCCATGGGCAACATCCACGCGGCTGGAATACAAATATTTCCCATCAGCGTAAGCTATCTTCCTATGTCAATGAGCAGCATTTTTATCAGTATTTTGCTGCATACACGAATGAATACTGCAAGGTACCCGAATTGCTGGCTGCAAGTGCAGACGACAAAAATGTTTGGCTGTTAATGCAAGATCTAGATGCTGCTGGGTTTGCAGATAGAAGTGTTAATGCAAATTTGGCATTGATTGAGCTAGGCGTGAAGTGGTTGGCTAACTTCCATGCCTGTTTTATGCACGATACAGGTAGTGATAATATTGCGGTTATTGATACTGCGATAGATAAAAAAACACACTCCACAAGCGCTCATAGTAGGCCATGGCAACAATACAAAAGCAAGGTGTGGCCCATTGGTACATACTGGCATTTGGCAACCCGCAAACAAGAATGGCAGGCCATGCCAGCTTCAGATTTGAAAAATAAAGCGAGCAAAATAGATCAGCATTTAAACAATGCTAGATTTCAAACATTGCTACACGGCGACGCCAAACTCGCGAACTTCTGTATCCATGTTAC
>JBLHMY010000220.1:0-3819 GCA_047621065.1 Glaciecola sp.
CGAGATGAAAACCCTGCCCGCATAAATATATTGTGCAAATGAAACCTATCTGGCCTTAACATCGATTGGCCTTTTTTGGCCCGGCGAAACATAACTGCTGCCATGTCCATTAGTGGTAAACCAATTATCCATGCCGCCGTAATAGGCCTCATGGCTGCTCCTGGGCCTTGGGTGAAGTCAACCAGTAGCCAGGCTATGGTTAGGCCAACAAACATACTGCCGCTGTCACCCATGAATATTTTATTGCCTTTGAACCCTTTCCAACTAAGATTAAACGCCATGAACGGGATAATTGCCGCAATAAGAATTAGCGGCGCCATAATTGCGTAACCGTTATTGGATACTAGCAATAAAAACACTACAGAAACCAAAGTGATTAAACTCATGCCACCGGCTAAACCGTCAATACCATCAATCATATTAAAAGCATTGATTACACCAACCACACAAACTAAAGTGAAAAGGTGACCAAATACACCAATATCAATATTGCCAAACCCTATTATGTTGCCCAGTGAGGTAATGTGGTTTTGCGCCGCCCAGGCCATAATTGTGGCTACGCCAAATTGGCACACCAGCCTACCTTTTGGGCTCAAGTCAAATTTGTCGTCTAACATGCCTAGTAAAATTATGAATGCTGATGCAGTAAAAAATAAAAAACCATTTTCAAACCAAAGATCTGTTAAGTAGCTGGCGATAACCACTGCACCATAAATGGCTACTCCACCGGTTAACGGTATCATGCCACTGTGCTGTTTGCGATTGGAAGGGTTATCAACTAAGCCCAGTTGATGGGCAAAAGGAGTCATTACGACCAATAATAAGGTGGCCACAAAAAATGCGGTAAATATAGGCAGAAACTCTAGGTAATTCAACATTCACAATATCCTTATTGCTTTTTTTTGGTGTGGTAGCAAGAATCGAGCCTTTTTTAACTTCTGATTACACATAACTTGAGGTGGATGAAAAAGTCTTGCATATATGTAATTAAGAATAAAACTTTAAAAAGTTAGCTTCCGTTCAAGAACTTGATTCTGTTTGATGTTACGGTTAATTTGTTGGCCATATTATAACAAACTTAGTCAGCTTATGACTAGTGAATTAATGTTAAAAGTTAAGGTGAAGTTGTAAGCAAAATAAATAATTATTGAATTTTAATTGTTAAAAATCAGTAATGTGTCGCTTATAAGAGACCATAGCGTAACTTATACGCTAATCGTCTTCCCAAAAGCAGAATTTTATTCAAAGGCGAATTTTTCTTTTAATTGCACTAATATGGCCATTAAAGTGCTGCATACACATTGTGAAAGTGCCTACAATTTGCCTATTAACATAACGTCAATCTATTTTAAAAGTGGTTTCCACCATGTTTCATTACTTAAGTACCACTGAATGGTTTTTTCAATTCCCGACTCAAACGTTTCAGACGGTACATAGGCCAATTCGTCATTTGATTTAGAAGGGTCTATTGCATAGCGCCTATCGTGTCCTGGTCTGTCAGTCACAAACTCAATCAAATTTTCTGCACTGCCATTTATGGCATTAATGGCTAATGGAAAACGGCTATGTAATGAGGGGTCGCTACTAAACACTTCATTCAATTTCTTGCAAAGTAGTTTAACAATATCGATATTGGCCCACTCGTTGTTACCGCCAATATTATAATTTTCGCCTAATCTGCCAGACTCAAGCACCAAATCAATGCCTTTGGCATGGTCGGCAACATACAGCCAATCTCTAATTTGCATACCGTCTCCATATACAGGAAGGGGTTTGTCATAAAGAATGTTAGTGAGTATTAATGGGATTAATTTCTCTGGAAAATGAAACGGTCCATAGTTATTAGAACAGTTACTGGTGGTGACATTTAAACCATAGGTATGATGGTAAGCTCTAACAAGATGGTCACTGGCCGCTTTACTGGCAGAATAGGGGGAGTTAGGCGCATAAGGCGTGTTTTCATGAAAGGCCGGTTCATCGGCCGCTAGCGTACCGTACACTTCATCGGTACTGACATGATGAAATTTGTGCTCTTTAATACTGTCACCGTCTAACCACACTTTTTTAGCCGCCTTGAGCAAAGAATAGGTACCTATAATATTGGTTTCAATGAATGCATCTGGACCAGTAATGGATCTATCTACATGTGACTCGGCTGCAAAATGCACAACAGTGCATATTTGGTGTTCTTGTAGCAGGCTTTCAACAAGTGCCTGGTCGCATATATTTCCTTTTACAAAAACATAGTTGCTAGCGTCTTTTACCTTGTTTAAACTGTTAATATTGCCTGCGTAAGTTAACGCATCTAGCACAACCACAAGATCCCTTGGGTACTTTTCTTTCCAATAATGAACAAAGTTAGAACCAATGAAACCCGCACCGCCCGTTACAAGTAATTTTCTCAATGTAAGTTAATCCTGTGTTTGAGTTGATTTAATTTTTAGCAGCACCGCCTCTACAGCGTCTTGCCAATAAGGTAAGTTCAATGAAGGTAGTGCACTCTTTAAAGACTCTTTTGATAATACGCTGTAAAGAGGTCGTTTGGCCGGAGTTGGATATTCCGAGCTGGCAATAGGGTTTATGGGTATTTGTTTTGAAATTAATCCTTGCTTATAGGCTATTTTTTGAATACATTTTGCAAAATCATACCAACTAGCAACGCCTTCATCGGTACAGTGATGAATGCCTTTTAATTGAGTTTGTGAGGCTAAAATGCAGGCTCTAGCGAGTGTATCAACCGACGTGGGTGAGCCTATTTGATCGTATATTATGCCTAACTGTTTTTTTTGTTCCATTAGCTTGATCATTGAGGCAACAAAATTGCCTCCAAACTCAGAATATACCCAGCTTGTTCGTATAATACAGCTGGCGTTGTTTTCCAAAACGGCCCTTTCGCCCAACATCTTGGTTTCGCCATATGCATTTATTGGTTCGTATTCGTCGTGGGGTAAGTAAGGGCTGCCTTTGTTTCCTTTAAACACATAGTCGGTCGACACATGCACAAAATGAATATTGTTTTGCTTGCAGTAGTTACTTAAACGCTCTACCGCACTATAATTTATGCTAAGCGCGATTTGTCTTTCACTTTCGGCTTTGTCAACCGCGGTGTATGCTGAAGCATTAATAATAGCGCTTGGCTTAAGTGCGTCTAACACTGAATAAGCGCTATCACTGGTAATGTCAATTTCAAGTCTGCCAAGCAATATAGCTTGCTTGTCACCTAAAAGCTCTGAGCATTTTTTAGCCAACTGGCCGTTCTTTCCAATAATGACAATCACAACTATACTTCCAAAGTGGGTGCTTGCTGAAAACTTAGTCCATTAATATCTTTGGCTGCAAGTGACGTTTCAACGCCCTCAACAAACGGCCATTGAATATTTAAAAATTTGTCATTGTGCTTAATTGAGACTTCCGACTCAGGGTGATAGTACTTTGTACATTTATAGCTAAAGTCTGCAAATTCAGACATAACATAAAATCCATGGGCAAACCCTGCGGGCACCCAAAGCTGCTTTTTATTTTCTGCCGACAGCTCAAAGCCCACCCACCGACCATAACTACTAGAGCCTTTGCGAACGTCTACCGCAACGTCAAAAACCTTACCTTCAGTGACCCGAACGAGTTTACCTTGGGTTGCCTCAAGCTGATAATGTAAACCACGCAATATACCTTGTTTAGAACGGCTTTGATTATCTTGCACAAACGTAACATTGGCACAGTGCTCTTTAAACCAGTCATCGCGGAAGGTTTCCATAAAAAAACCACGCTCATCACCAAATACGGTTGGTTCAATAATTTTAACATCGTCTATGGCAGTAT
>JBLHMY010000221.1:0-3774 GCA_047621065.1 Glaciecola sp.
CTGATTACGGCGCTGCCCTATCATAGTGAACGCAATCGTGTTTACTGGCAAGGCGCTGAGGAGTTTACGCTTAACAATATAAATGAAGTAGATAACAGCCAGGAAATACTTATATAATTATGAAAGTAAGTACTTACAAGGGGACAAACGATTACAAAGCATTAGGCACAGTGGAAACGCTGAATGTGCTGTTGGAGCATCGTAAAATACTGTCACAATGTATAAAGGAAATGGACGCAGCGGCTATTAACTACATTCCTGAATACGCTATTTTTACGCGTGTGAAAACCTACACCGAAGATGTAAAATCAGATACTCGCAAACGCATCAACATTGCCTTTTCTACGAGTAATTTATTACAAGCTCATATTGTAATGGATGTAGACAACAGCCAAGGTGAGAACCGCCTATATTTTCAAGAGTCGGTATTAGCAGTAGTAAGGTTGTGTGATGTATCGCTGTTTAAAAAACTCACCGATGTACAGCTAAAAACTCATCTACAAATATTGAATAAAGCCCATCAAGATATGCTAGGTGGGCAGTATAACTTTGCCAACGACGATGATGATTTTGCCGAATTCATCGATAACTTGTTTTTACATATAGGACGATTACTAAGTGACGTGCGTCAAAACATTGTAAAAATGCAATCGCTAAGCAAAGATCTTGAAGCCCTTACCTCATCAAGTGTAAAAAGCAGCCTTAATAGCGCTCAATATGTTGCAGCGAAAAAATTGTGGCTTCAACAAATTGTGAAACTTTACGAACGCCATATTATGCCGCTGCTGCTGTTTTTAAACCCCGACACTACTTATCAAGGCTTTGATGGCTTACATGACATTGTCTCGAAAATTCGCGATGCTTTATATGCCCATAACAAAACCGACATAGCGAATAATATTCAAAGCTATGCGCTGAGCTTTTTAAACTATTATCAGCCTATTGAGGCAACCGCAAACGCTATAAACCGATTTATTCATAAAGAGCGTGACAGTATTAAGCGTTTTAATGCTATTGAGCATTTCTATCAAAATAAGCTAATGCCCGAACTACAAAGTACCTTAAGTGATAATTTGAATAAACGCAGAATGGGCAGTGCTGCTATTATTCAACCCGCTTTTTCGCCCAATATTAGGGCCTTTCAACGCCCTATTGGCTACGGCTTTAATAACTCGCCTGCATATTTTAAAAACTTATTCAACGAGCTTGAAGGTCGCACGCAAGATGCCCTGCATCTCAATGGTTTGTTAGGCGTGATTGGTAAAGCCAGTGCTAATAAGCAAGCCCTGCAAAAAATGCAACGGTATAAACGCCTAATAGGCATTTTACAGCTTGTGTCGCTGCGAGAAACCGATGACTTAGTAAACATGTTACATTTGCGCTTAAAAGATCAGTTTAACGGCTATCACCTATACGATTTGATATCGAGCATTAGTTTTTTGAAACGCAATACTAACGATTATTCTCTCAAACATACCAACATATTTGGGCAGATAGCGCACGCTGATAAACAATACAACCAGCACATAAATGAACACTATCGCTATCGCAAAGTACGCTGTATCGCCAACGATACATCACAAAAGGCAACAGGCTCAAATGACTAATATACAACAACACGAAGATGATGCTAACAATATTGATACATTTGCGCCTATCACGCAGGTAAGCCTAGCAAACCCTATGTTTAGCGAGCTAAATCAGAATATTAGCGCGCGTATCTATCAGCGTTTTACCCAAGGCAAAGTGATTACCAAACTGAGCTATAACAAACTAAAATCAAGCCACGTTGAAGACAAAGATTATACCTATTTATTTAGATACCTAGAAGCATTCACCCTGCTTTATAAATTGATTGGCAAAGAGCTTGAATACAACACTAAAGGCGAATTTTTTTACATCAACAACTTTGCCGACAGCGAAATTGATGAAGCCGACGAACACGCATTAAAAACCCAGTCGATACTGCTTATTTTAGGTCGCTATTTTGAAATGAGTGGCCGTAACATAAACAGCTTAAGCGTTGATTCACTTGGATTTAACAACAAAGATATTGACGCACTAGGCGAACACGACGAATACAAAAGTATTTGCAAAGCTTTGAAGTTTACAACTTGGCAAAAAGCCATAGAGTACCTAGTTAACCGAGGTTTTGCCTTTGATACCAGCAGCAATCATTACTTTTTGTCATCTGCAGGGAAAGCCTTTTTAGATGCCCTTATACAAGCCCATGAGAATCTGTAATTACAGGACAAAACACTTTTGAGATTTATACATACTTCTGATTGGCACATAGGCCGTCAATTTCACAATGTTTCACTAATTGAAGATCAGCGCCATGTGCTAAACCAGCTTCTTGGCTATATTGAGACACAAGATGTTGACGCGGTAGTGATTGCAGGTGATATATACGACCGTTCAATTCCACCAGCCATCGCGGTTGATTTACTCGACCAAGTGCTCACAAAAATAACAATGGAACTAGGCGTGCCCGTTATTCTAATACCGGGAAATCATGACAGCGCGCAACGCGTTCGGTTCGGCTCAAAACAGTTAAGACAATCCGGTTTACACATTCTGGGTGATTTGGCTGATATAACCCGACCGGTGGTAATTTCATCGCAAAGCGGGGAAGTCGCATTTTACGGCATTCCCTACACCGATCCAGAAATGGTGCGTAATTTCTCGGGAGAAAATGTAAGCAGCTACGACGAGGCACACACCTATTTAGTTAACCAAATTAGCAAAGTAAAATCATCTAATCAGACTAATGTATTAATTAGCCATTGTTTTATAGACGGGGCTGAGGAGTCAGACTCAGAACGACCACTATCTATTGGGGGTTCCGACAGGGTAAGCTATCAACCGTGTGAAGCTTTCAATTATGTTGCACTTGGACATTTACATGCGCCTCAGTATAAAGGGGCGCCGCATATTCGATATTCAGGCTCCATTTTAAAATACAGTTTCTCAGAGCATCATCAAAAAAAAGGCATAACGTTAGTTGATCTAGACAAGAACGGGACTGCCAAAACCACCCATTTGCACCTTTTGCCATTGCGAGACATGCGCATTATTGAAGGTGAACTTGCCACTATTCTTGAACAAGGCAAACTAGATCCCCACAACCAAGATTATTTACTCATAAGAATGACCGACCGCCAAGCCATATTAGAGCCCATGGCCAGACTACGCGATGTATACCCTAATGTTTTGCAGCTTGAAAAGCCCGGTATGCTAATTACAGGCGACCAAATAATGAGTCGCGAAAAACTAAAAAGAGGCGAGCTTGATATGTTTCGTGACTTCTTTGTACAGGTGTCAGGGCAAACTATGACACCTGCACAAGACAGCGCAATTGAAGAAACCATTTGTGCCCTGTTAAAACACCAGGATGAAGCATGAAGCCTCTGAAGCTAACCATTCAAGCCTTTGGGCCTTTTGCAGGTAAAGAAGAGATTGATTTTACCAAATTAGGTAATAATCCTTTATTTTTGATCAACGGCCCCACTGGCGCAGGTAAAAGCTCTATTCTTGATGCTATTTGCTTTGCCTTATATAATCAGACCACAGGCGCAGAGCGCGACCCCCAGCAGATGCGTTGCGATCACTCCAAACCAGATATAGCATGCGAAGTTAGTCTAGAATTTATGTTAGCTACTAAACGTTATCGTATTTGGCGTTTTCCTATGCAAGAACGCCTCAAAAGTAATGGTCAAGGATCCACTACAAAGCCAGGTGTCGCCAAGCTTTGGTATTTAGACGGCAGTGAAG
>JBLHMY010000222.1:0-3664 GCA_047621065.1 Glaciecola sp.
GTTCATCGTTACCGCTTTGATAACCTAGCACCTGCTGCCCTTCTTCCAGCGCAATTCCGTTTACCGTTTCAGGTGAAGAGCTAGCATTAGATTGGCGAGGCATATTGCTAGCAACCACTTCATCAACCCTAGCTTGCGGCACTCTTGGTGCACTTGGTACTAAAACATTTTGCTCTTGCGTAGTCACCAAATTATCATTAACGATTGTTTTATCTGAAATTGCCGCGGCATTTTCACTCACAGTGGCGGGGGCTGTGATGTTTGGCTCTGCTGGTGTTTGAATGACTTTTGCAACACTTTGTTCAGGGGTATTGTTAGGAGCAGGGCTGCTGGTATTTACTTGCGTGATTGGAACAAGCTCACCATTGGTTATCAAACCAATCAATGAATAACTCGCTATTGCACCTATAAACAATCCAGCCAAAATATACACCGACAACATGGTATATGGCTTACCGTAAAGCATCCACTTTGACGGCATTTGGTCCACTGCGGGTAAAAATAACGCGCGATGAAACTGTTGCGATAGCTGCCTGTCAACATCAGCTATTTGTTGGTCGGAGGCCACAAGGCGCTGTGTGGCGGTTGCTTTTCTCGGCTTATTATTGTCTTCACTTATAGCAATCGCAGCGGCACTGGTTTCATCATCAAGCTCTACATTCAAGCTTTGATTAATATCGACCTCTACCAACGTAACGCCCATTTCAGTAAGCCCTCTGATCATATCAGGTGAGCGTATAAAACCGACTTTGCGGATTTTCACGGGACCATTTTGTGCAAGAACTTGGGTAACCATCATGCCAGGAGAAAGCTCACTGACCTTTAGTTGCTTAAGCATGCAAACCTCCTAAACCGGCGCCAATAAGTAAGCCTAGTGCAACAGCGGCAATAAAACCTTTAATATAAAGAGGTTTCCAGTGCGAGTGCTGCCGCTGCATAACAATATCTTCGCCAAGTACTTGAAAACTAGACGACACCATTATTTGGTGATCGATAAAAGGTCGCTGCAGTGAATAACCAAGGCTTAAGGCACGATCGCACAACAAGTTTATAACGCGCGGAATACCGCCGCTAATGGTGAAGAGTTCTGCCAGCGCTGCTTTCGTAAAACAACTTGTTACGCCACCAGCTACCGACCAGCGATGTTCTACATATTGACCTACTTCTATTTGTGTTAACGGCAATAAATGATACCTAGCCGTAACACGCTGGGCTAGTTGGCGCAGTTCATTGCGTCTAAGCAGTTGTTGTAGTTCAGGTTGGCCAATTAATATTACTTTGAGTAGTTTTTCACGGTTGGTTTCTAAATTGGTAAGTAAGCGTAGTTGTTCTAAAACTTCAGGCAATAAATGCTGCGCTTCATCAATAAGCAAAACAGTATTAACACCACTTTCATGATTGCTGGCTAACTTGGCTAATATACGGTCGGTAAATACCTTTAACGAAGCGCTACTAGGGTCGTAATTAATACCGAGTTCGTCGCAAACCGTTGCCAACAGCTCTAACGCAGACAGAGTTGGATTGAGTATTACCGCCATTTGCGTGTCTTTGCCGAGTTCTTGCATGAGTTTACGCGACACCGTTGTTTTACCGGTGCCTACTTCGCCCGTTAGCATGACAAAACCGCCCGACTCCGTCAAACCAAAGGTTAAGTGCGCTAGTGCCTGCTTGTGGCGAGTGCTCATAAACAAATAGTCGGGGTTAGGCGCTATTGAAAAAGGATTATCGTTTAATCCATAATAATTTAAGTACACAAGTTTATTCTTATAGTTAATATTTTGCGCTTAAACTACCGTGAGTTAGTATCCGGCAGATTGCACATTGTTGAATTAAGCTAAATTAGCATATTTCGGTTATAGGGTAAATTTGTGATTCTACTTTTTTAGACGATTAACGCCGTCTATAGTGCTGACATAATGCGGGTATAAAGACAACATTGCCACAATTTGTATATTGCCATTATTAAAACCCTACAGAATAAGGTAAACTTGCGCGCAGCAAATTATATAGCGTTTTAAAGGGTATGAAACACAAAAGTTACCGCGGTCGTATTCCATACTTAGGTGAAAATTTTTTAGGCGTTTCTCGCTGATTTGCACGGTTACTTATTACTATTTTACTATTTAAATCTATTTCATTTTATTAAAGGCCATCACCATTGAGCAGCTTCTACTCCCTAGAACTTGACGACGAATTAGTCAGTGCAGTTAACGCCTTGGGATTTACAAAACCCACCTCCATTCAATCATCGGTAATACCCGACGCTATGGACGGGGCCGACATTCTTGCCTGTGCGCCAACGGGAACAGGTAAAACAGCGGCTTTTATTCTGCCAATTTGCCAATTTTTACTCGACTATCCAAATAAATATAATAGCTCAGCCCGGGCGCTGGTGTTAGTACCAACCCGTGAACTAGCGTATCAGGTGGCCGAGCATGCCGAGCTTCTTTGTAAAAACACCGATTTAGTCGTAGGCGTTATTACCGGAGGAATAAACTACGGTACTGACCGCGAAACGCTTGCCAACAGGCTCGATATATTAGTGGCTACACCAGGGCGTTTATTAGAACATATTCAATCTGAAAGCTTCGATTGTCGCGATATAGAATCGCTTGTACTAGATGAAGCTGACCGTATGTTAGACATGGGTTTTGGTGCGGTGGTTAATCAAATTTGTGAAGAAGCTAGGTGGCGCAAGCAAACCATGCTGTTTTCAGCTACCTTAGAAGGCAGAGGAGTACGCAACTTCGCTCGCGATATTTTGAAAAACCCCAAAGAACATAACGCTTCACCTTCACGTAAAGAAAAAGCAAAAACCTTGCAGTGGTATCACTTATGCGACAGTCCTTCGCATAAAGACGCGCTGTTAGACTATCATTTACAGCACACTATTGAATCTTGCATCGTTTTCGTTAAAACACGCGAACGCTTGCATAACATGAAAGATAGATTGTATTCCAAAGAGTTTAACGTTGCTTATTTACAAGGCGATATGCCACAAGATAAGCGCATGGCTGCGCTGAGCAGTTTTAAGAATGGCGATGTTAAAATACTCATAGCGACCGACGTAGCCGCACGCGGTCTAGACGTACCTGATGTGTCTCACGTAATTAACTACGACATGCCCCGCGGCGCCGACGTTTACTTACACAGAATAGGTCGAACTGGCCGAGCAGGCGCCAAAGGCGTTGCTATATCACTTATAGAAGCCCATGACTTTATGTGGGTTGGCAAAGTAGCAAGGTATACCCAAGATGCTTTTAAGCCTCGTGTGGTTGCCGAGTTAAAGCCTAAGAACAAGCCGCCGGTACTGAGAAAAACCAAAAAACCAAAAAAGAAAAAAGGCGCAAATGCAGGCCCTGTGCGCAAAAAAGTGTCGCAGAAAAAACGCAAAGGTGCTCGCCCTGCTTCGCCTAAAGAGTAAAATGTAAAGTTTGGTTATTAAAACCAATAGCCGATTATTTTTAGGCCTAGTGACACCCAACAATCGAACAGGATTTGTGATGGATAAAATAGTATTGGCCACCGGCAATAAAGGCAAAGTGGCAGAGTTTTCACATTTGTTTAAGCAATATCAAATTAAAGTGCTGCCCCAGTCCGATTTTCAGGTGCCCGACGTGCCTGAAACCGGCACCACCTTTGTCGAAAACGCCATCATAAAGGC
>JBLHMY010000223.1:0-3506 GCA_047621065.1 Glaciecola sp.
GCTATTCATTTCCTATTGATACAAACGAGCAAAGCAGGCTCATTAATGATTTATCTCGCATAGCACCTTTTCATATTCAGGCCCGAGAAAACTTAACTGGGAATGCTAGGGAACTATGGGTGGCTGGCATACGGGATATTCAAATACAACATAAAAACTTGCTAGATATTACGCCGCAAATTGAAACCACTGAAAATGCCACGCTTATAAAAACACACCAACAAGCTATTCAATCTACCGTTCAATTTATAACTTGGTTACAAGAGCAAAGTGCATCTAAAACAGGACCGTCAGGGCTAGGAATTGACCAGTATTCCTGGTATCAAAAACATGTTCATTTGGTGCCTATGACATGGGCAGATGAAGAAAGGTTACTGCGCCGAGAACTCGATAGGGCTTGGTCGTCGTTAAAGTTAGAAGAGCAAAGAAATATTGGATTGCCGCTGTTAGTGCCTGCAAAAAATGCGCAGGAGTATGATCTGCTGGCAGTTCGTTCTGCCGACTTTTTTCTTGCGTTTTTAGAAGAAAAAAACATTGTTACCGTTGCCAATTATTTTAAACCTGCACTTTTCGCAAAGTTAGGCAACTTCGTACCATCAAAAACTCGCAATTTCTTCTCCATTGGTGCACACCTCGATCCTACTCCTTTATATTCGCATTTTTATCATTGGTTTGAGCTGGCAATAATGGAAAATGATCCTAACCCAAGAACCATTCGAAAAGATGCACTTTTATATAATATTTTCGATAGCCGAAACGAAGGCACAGCTACCGCCGTTGAAGAGATATTTATGCACGCTGGTTTATATGACCACAATCCGCGCTCCCGCGAAATTGTTTGGATTATGCTTGCTCAAAGGGCAGCAAGAGGGCTTGGTTCGTTGTATGCGCATGCTAATCAAATGACAATGGAGCAGGCCGGCGAAATTCATATGAACTACACGCCTAGAGGGTGGATGAAAACAGAGCCTGATTTACTTATTTTTGAACAACACCTCTATTTACGTCAACCGGGTTATGGTACCAGCTATGTAACAGGCAAGGCTTTGTTAGACACTGCAATGGCGCAAAAAGCAAAATTAGACGAAGAACAGGGCCGAGATTTTGTCTTAAAGTCTTTCTTTGATGAATTAAATAGCATAGGCGGTATACCGATTGCTTTAGGCACTTGGGAAATGACAGGTATTAAACCTGCCTTTCTCGCTGAGGTAGAGAAAGTTGCAAAAGCACAACAGTAATAAGTAGATTGGCATTGCATTGAAGTGCATTAGACAACCTAGCGCACTTTTTTATTTATCCGTGTTTATCTTATTACGCTGTCATGGCCATTTACGCCAATACTGCCTTGACGTAAATTTGCGGCAATTATACCTTCAACTATTGAGGCATCCATGCTAAATACATCAACCATATATTCACTCTAAAATTAGTAAATCCACCCCGACGCAGACTGTTTAAATCCTACCTGATTTTAGGTTTTTGGATTAACACTTTAGTTGTTTGAAATTAGGTCTCAAATTAAAGTCGATTCAGACTTTTATGATATTTATTAGTTTTGCTTGGTAATAAGAAGTAGACATAATTAAGTGGTGTGTTAAAACTCATTGATAAAAAAAACTATTATTGTATGAACAAACTTTGTAGAGTGTTATGTACAGCAGATTATTTGCACATTTAATTTATCCATTGCCGTTGGTTTTATTCACCAAATAAGAAGTCGTCATTAACATGCAAAATAATCTATGTAAGAAAGACCGCCAATTTGAAAGAGTATTTCATCAGTTTATCCAAAATAATAGGCCCAGACTTTTAGCTTATACTTTACGTTTGTTGCCCGCTGCAGAAGCTGAAGAGGTGATTCAAGATGCGCACATAAAGTTTTACTGTATTGCGTTAGCCCAACGTTCCGCTGCATCGAAAAGTGAACAACAGGCGACTCAGCGTTCAGCAGACAATAAGGCAAAAGGTGATAAAACACCGGGCACTGTAATAAGTAACTCACAAGAAATAGACCTTGCTCAATACACGCCGCTTTTATTTTCTATTGCCAAAAATTTATCACTAAGTCTTATTCGTCATAAACAAGTAATTTCTAAGCATCAACAAAAAACTAATGAAGATACCAACCAGCAAAGCATTTGTTTTGAAACCTCAATGCTTGAGCGTGAAGAAAAAGATAGGCTTCGGCAAGCTATAGAAAATTTGCCGCATATGTGTAGGCAGGTTTTTATTCAACGAAAAATACAGAATATGAGCCATAATGAAATTGCCAGCATGTTCAATATTTCGACCAAAACCGTAGAGAGTCATATTGCCAGAGGCCTAAAACTGTGTCGTCAATTTATGATTTCGTCTAGATCAACCAGCATATCAACAAACGCTTCGCTAAAACCAAAGCAACAAAATAGGTGATTAAAATGAACGAGTTACTTTATTTCCAGAAGAGTTTCAAACATCTACCATGAGTATGGAAGAGTGGACAGGTTTCGAATTAAGTGAGCGGGTAATTGAAGAAGCTACCCGGTGGATTGCTGCACTTGATGATATAGACAATAGCGGTGATCTCACTAACATTGGTGCTGAACAGCAAAACGCCGAAGAACATTATCTGCATAGTGATTTACAACACGTAAATCAAAACCAACAGGCCCAATATGCATTGGTGGCTGAGTTTAATGAATGGCTAAATGCACATGTGCAGCATCAGCAGGCCTATGCAGAAATGTCGTTGTTGTGGGCAAAGTCTGTTTGTATTCATGAAATGTCAGAATGTATTAGTGCGTCAAATGTGTTTACTTTTGCAAATAATAATAACAAATCGCAAGACGTAAACGACTTTAAGCGTAAACATTTGCCAATATTACTTCCTCATAATCAAGAGTTACAGCCAAGTTCAGGCCTCATCCAGGCATCTTCACCTGATTGGGCTTACGTTGTTTCAATGGGCTTAATTGTGATTGGTTTAACGTCACCTTTTATAATGCAGTTTTTTTAAAAACGATCTAAAACACCTTTCTCCTTCCACGGTTGCTGTCTCAATTGTAAATAAAACGTAAAAATCTTTAGTGGTTTTTGTTTGTGTGCGCGTAATAAGGTAATTGAATATAAAAACATACAATATTTAACACAATACTTGTTTGCATATTCACACTTATAAAAAGGGTCGTACATGATTAGCACACAAAAATATAAACATTTTATACCAAGCTTACTGGCGCTTTCAGTCGCTTCAGTTTTTTCCGCTTCAGCTATGTCACAAGATGTTGATGTTGAAGAAAAAGCGCTTGAGAAAATTTCTGTCGTGGGCACACATATTAAAGGTGGACAGGTAGCTGAAGCATTAGCTGTGTCAGTTATTTCTGCCGAAGATATTGGCACCTTGGGTATTGATTCGATTGATGACCTCCTGCAGCTTATACCTGAAAATGGACAAAACTTTTTCTCAGAAGCAGAAAATATTTCAGGAGGCGTAAATGCCGCACGCGGTGATATTGGTACCTACAACC
>JBLHMY010000224.1:0-3434 GCA_047621065.1 Glaciecola sp.
CCGCTTAGCCATGGAACTTTGGCGAGCATGCAGACTTGTGGTCGACACAGGTTTGCATGAAATGAAGTGGAGCCGAGAAAAAGCTATTCAGTATTTAGTCGACAATACACCCAATTCAGAAAATGATTCCATCAAAGCTATAGAGCGATATATTGCGCTACCCGGTCAGGCTACAGCTTATTTGGTGGGTAAACTAAAAATTATGGAATTAAGACAAAAAGCGATGGACGAATTAGGTGATAAATTTGATTTCAGAGGATTCCATGACGAAATTCTAAAAGATGGTCCTGTGCCCATGGTAATACTTGAGCAAAAAATTGGGAAATGGATTGAGGCATCGAAGACGCTTTAATTGCGTTAGGGTGGTACTGCCAAGTTACCGAGATCGGATGAATAGAATGGCAATTTAACTAGCAATGCCAAATTTTGGACACAACTTGCCCTACCCCATTCAACGAACGCTAGGTCAACGAAGACTCTATAATTACTCGCTTTCATTAAATGGCGACCTAGCCAAAATAGATTATTAACCACGCCATAACAGGAGAGAAAACCTTGAGCCTGGCCTTGTGATGTAAATTTCCTCATATGCCTGTCCTGTTGCCAACCAGGTTAATGAGATAATTCACATCGCTTGTTTTCGTACTGCTAGGTGGCGTGTTCTACACCGGGTATCAGCTCTTTCTTTGCTGCCAAATAACTGCGCAATCTATCGGTGACTATCCTGATTGGCGAGGCTTGCTGGCCTTTTAATAACTTTTGAAAAATGCTTAGCAGCATGCTTATGAGTCCGCTCGTCAACTTGACAGTTCCATGCCCTATGCGTTTTTATGCAAACGCAGCGTTAGAAATAAATAGCGTTAACATAATGCCCAAAGATAATATTTTCATTTGAGTGTCTTAAATTTTTCAGAATTTCGGTGATTATAATCGGTTCTTAGGGCTGTATATTTTCGCTGTACATTTTTGTAGCAGTTTGAATAGTATTACTTCATTCGTTTTGATTAAACTTAATTTTAATGCTTTTTGATGCTTTTTGATGCTCAAAGGGTTTTACTCTTACGAAGGAGTAAATAAACCTAAAGAGCAATAAAGCAGGGGATCAAATTAATCGCTTCAAGGCCAAATATATTGGCTTGAATACATATTACATCGGCTAAGCCTTTGTGGTTGCGTCACTAAACGTCACAATATTGGTGGCTTTTTTATTCGTTTAGGTGATCGCGAAACCCTGATACGCTATTTCCCCGCAGAAATTAGCCACAGGAATGTGTCCAATAATTTTACACTCAACGTATCAGTACATATCAGCACCTATCAATAAAAACATAACACATTGAATTAAAAGCAAAATAAAATAATGGCCTGATATATGCTAACTCTGCTCGGTTTAACAAAAACCGAATGAATAGTTTATAAAATTTAACGATAAGTTAATTAGTTAATGTAAAATATACAAACGGTAAAATATCACTATTTATAATATCCATTCACAAATATTTGTGAATGGAATCCAACAGGAACATCCAATGAAAAAGATCGTATTAAAAACATGTCTTACGAGTTTATTTTTGTCTATGAGCGCCTTAGCAGCAGCGGACGAACCAATAACACTTCCTACCTCAGCTCAGAATTTTGATTCAATTTATTCAGATCATTCAGCAATAGCTGGTGCGGCTTTGAGTGTTGCCGCAGGATCCTGCATAGAAAATGATGTTGCGGCACAAGCTGCCGTTACAATCGGTGCTAATGCTACTGCTAATAACCTATATGCTGGCGCTGCCGTTACTGTAGGTGCAGATTCTGACGTTAAAGATATCTATGCCGGCGCCGCCGCAGGTTTAGCAGCTAATGCGACAGCTTTTAACATCTATGCCGGAGCTGCTGTTACACTAGGCGCGCCTAGTGACGCTTTAGATATCGAAGCTGGCGCAGCCATCACTTTAGGCGCAGGTTCAACTGCACATGATGTGCATGCGGGCGCGGCGACCACTGGCGCTACTGTAAGAGCATACGACTTGAATGGTAATATTATTAGTGGAAACGTTGATTCCATTGGTGTAATTAACAATATCGCCACCATGGCCCCGTTTCTAATGCAAGTTGCATTGGACGCTATAACTACTGTACAAGCTGAGTTAACTGCTCTTGCGACTTCTGACATCAATGCTGATCTTACCGATGCTAATGAGTACGTATTAGGTACGTATATGGGCAGTGCAACTGAGACTACTACTTTAGCCGGTGGCGTATATGAAGCAAGTGCTCTGAATATGCCTGCAGGCGCAACCATCATATTTACTAGTCCCGCAGTTATTAACCTTAGCGATGCGCTTACACTGGGTGGAAACACAACAATAGATGATGGTGGCCATCAAGTTATCTGGAATGTCGGTGGTGCGCTTAATCTGGGTGCAGGCACTAAATTTGCTGGTACGGCCTTTGTAAACGGTTCAATCAGCGGTGCAACATCAGACGTACAAGCTGGTGGTCACTTGTATGCTCAGGGCGCTGTTGCCATCGGTAGTATAGGTACTGGTTGTCAGTAATTAACAATACTCAAATTAATCACTGCACTTTATCAAACATAAATGGTCTGCCTTAAGGGCAGGCCATTTTTTTGCCAAAAAAGTAGAGAAGCAACAAAATGCCTTATTATTTTGCTAAAAAATCGTCAGAGTCAAGCAACCATAATACCGCGATTGTAGCGGTCACAATTGCCTCTATCCAAATAATAAAACGTAATAAAGTGGGTTTTGTTGTTTACATCAAGTGGTAAACCACCTAGCTAATAAAATCCCTCCCCTTGCTCATTTTGAGATATAAAAAGGTTGGCCTCTTTCTGCGTTTTCTCTCGCTAACGGTTTACGCCATGCACTGGCATGAAGGCTGGCAAGCCAAGGTTGTTGATGAGTGTCAATAACAACGCTTTGCTCAAAATTCATATTTAGCATTTAGTTATCCTTATTTTTTTTATACCTTGCCAATTATCACGCACAAAGACAATCAACGGCACACAATAAGTCAACAGCGCTGGTATTACCCGTATCTCCAACTCACCAAATGACGCATCAAATTGCTTTCACATAATAAAATACGACCAACAATGATAGCGATGCAAAACGCTTAGCAGCATGTTTATCCTTACGTTTTTGAACGAGAATATCGATTTCATCGCCGTCTTGATCGAATGCCCGCCAAAGGTAATGCAAAACACCGTTGATCTTGATAAATACCTCATCAAGATACCAGGTATCACCTAATTGCCCTAGGTTCTTCCTAATTTGACTACAATACCTTTGCCCGAATTTATCACACCAATTTCTGATAGTTTCGTAACTAACGGTAATGCCTCTTGCTGACAACAATTCTTCGATGTCACGAAAGCTAAGTGTAAATCTGTGATAAAGCCACACAGCGTGACTTATTATTTG
>JBLHMY010000225.1:0-3254 GCA_047621065.1 Glaciecola sp.
GCTTTACCTTTGGCAATAAATTCACCACCGCCAATATCAACCTTTGCCACTTGTTCTTGATATTTGTGTGGCCCATAAAACTGCATCAAATATTGGGTAGCAATAAGTTGATAAATTTTCGCTTCATCAGCCGTTAAGCTCGCTATTGCCTTTGCGCGGTTAGTTGGAATAATGGCGTGGTGAGCATCGACTTTGCTGTCATCCCATGCTTTAGATTTTAACTTAGGATTAGCATTATCTACGGCAGTTGCGAAACTTGGTACATTTGACTTAATAACGCTTAATATTTTGGATGCTTGAGCAAACTGTTCTTTAGGTAAATAACGCGAGTCGGATCGGGGATAAGTAATTAGTTGATGTTTTTCATATAACGACTGACATATATCTAACACCATCTTGGGCGATACGTTAAAACGCTTAGACGCATCAATTTGCAATATTGATAAGCTATAAGGCAATGGTGGGGGGCTTTGTTTGCTCTGTACCTTGTAATCGATGACCGAGGCATTCTGACCTTGGGTTTTATTTACCACCGTTTGCGCTAATTTGCGCGACAGCACACGACCCTCTTCGTCTTGATAGGGCTCACAAGCCTTGCTTGGTTGCCATTTTGCCGTGAATGTAACGTTGTTTGCGGTCTCTAAAGTCGCGATAACATCAAAAAAGGGCTTAGACACAAAATGGGCAATGTCTTGGTCACGCCTTACAACTAAACCTAAAATTGGCGTTTGCACACGCCCCACGGAAAGTACGCCACTATAGCCGCCGCGTTGCCCCAGCAATGTGTAAGCACGGGTTAAATTTAATCCATACAACCAATCGGCCCGAGAACGAGCTAGGGCTGAAATAGATAAGCCTAAAAATTCCCGATTAGCGCGCATATTTTGTAAAGCTTTTTTAACTGCACTGGTGTTTAAGTCATTGATCAATAAACGTCCAGCGCTTTCAATAATCGAAGCCTTTACCCCGCAGTAAGTGATTACTTCGTCGACAAGTAACTGACCCTCGCGATCAGGATCACCTGCATTCACTATATGCGTCGCTGTTTTTAGCAAACGCTTTACCACGGTGAGTTGTTTTTGCGTGTTCTTTTTGGGTACGAGTTGCCATTTTTCAGGCACAATCGGTAGATGTTGCAGCGACCACTTGGCATAGGCTGCATCATATTTATCTGGCTCAGCCTGCTCTAATAGGTGACCTATACACCATGTTACACAATCGCCATTATCTAGTTCGATATAGCCATCGCGTTTCTGTTGTCGGCCTTCAAATCCGGTAGCGATTGCACGACCTAAACTTGGTTTCTCAGCGATATAAACAATCATAGAAAAATAACTGAATGAAAAACAGTATTCTAGCAAGCTTTGGCACATAAAGTTAGCGTACTAAAGGGTAAGAATACTTAACCTTATATGCTTGTATGAAGTTACCTCCTGCTGTTTGGTAAAGAGATTAGTGCCTGTGTTTTGGGCAGTGGGTGCTGTTGTTTGCCTAGCAAAATATATATAAAGCAGCATAAGCTAATACCAATAACTAGGGCGCCAACCCACTGTATCCGAATAAACTGCAAGCTAAATAGGACTGTTAGCGTCATCATTAAAAACGCATGTAAAGTTATGTATTTACGTCGACCAAACCGTGCGACGGTTAAGTCGAGGTTGTCTGAGTAAAGTCGGATTAATGAGTCTAGGGAATTAATCACGAAAACAATACCTACGAAAACCATGGCCAGATTAATAAATCCAGTCGTTTCCAAGCCTTTTAAATGGAATATGTAGAGCACACTGAACCAGAGCCCAATGGAAATCGATGGCCAGATAAGCATGGATAGAAACAGTTTAAGCGTACTCATATTACCCACAAAACGCGCTGTAAATTGGCCAATCATAATGCTCCAGGCAAACCACCAGAATAAATAAAATGCGTGATAGTCATTGATAGGCAGAACAAACTGCTCTAAATGTGCGAAGTAGCTGGTTAGTAGTGGAAGCGTATTTATGTAATCGGACGCTGATACCTCGTCAGACATTAATGCAATGCTGCCAAGCGCAATAGTTAGGGCAAAAAACAGACCACCGGAAGATAAGCTCAAAATTCTAACAAACTTAATATCGGTGCTGGAGTAGACTGAAAACAAAATAGTTGCACCGACAATTAGTGCGTAGTACCAGGGAAAGCCATCACCAATCGCAATCTCAGGTAAATACCAACTTAAGTTGGCAAACAGTAAGTGAGCGGTAAAAGCGCAGGTACCAATAATCACGATATTATTGCACCATTTAACCCAAGGAATTTCAAAAAATTTAACTTTAGGCTCAATTGCGCAGAAGTAAAAACAGGTGACAAAATAGATCGCCCAGACTAGGAAACCCCAAAAACCAAATTCAATAGCAAGGGGATTGGTAAAGGCGTATTCGCTGTTTTCTTGGATATCGGCATACACTGGGAACTCTGTCAGTGGGAACATAATCAGTCCCACATCTAGACCAGAAGTAAACAATATGGCAATAAAGGTAACGGTTGAAACAGGGTAACGGCCATTGAGTCTGAGATTACCCCAGCGGACTAAAATGAAAACCACCATCGCCATAAAAAACAGCATACCAATACTTACCAGCGTTAACATGTCACATCTCGCTTTGCCTGATTGCAGCGCTGACGTTGCTGCCACTCTGAATCTTTATAAACCTCAACATCGGTTGTAGGCAATACCTGCTGCTTTATAATATCGGCAGCTCGTTCTGCAACCATGATAGTTGGTCCATTGAGATTACCGTTCGGCACGGTGGGGAAAATAGACGAATCGACAACCCGAAGCCCCTGTAAGCCACGTACTTGCATTTGCGGATCAATGACAGCCATCTGATCGTCAGTAGCGCCCATACGACAGGTGCCGCACGGATGATAAGCGCTTTCGACTGTTTCGCGCACGAATGCATCTATTTGTGCATCAGTTACGACGTCATCTCCGGGCTGGATTTCATTACCCCGATAAGAATCCATGGCAGGTTGCGCAATAATCTCACGCGACAACCTAACACAGGCGCGAAATGCTTCTATATCGTCTCCATGCTGCAAATAGTTAAACTGTATGCGCGGCGGGTTAAGCGGGTCAGCATTTTGGATTTTTACTGAGCCACGGCTTTTTGGCTTATTATGTCCAATATGCAACTGGAAGCCATGACCATCAAACGCCGATTTACCATCGTAACGCATAGCGGCTGGAAGAAAGTGATATTGCAGATCTGGCCATT
>JBLHMY010000226.1:0-3237 GCA_047621065.1 Glaciecola sp.
CTTCTTCCTGATCTGACCACAATATTGGTTACCGAACTTCAAGCACCAATTTCTCACCGTCTCGTAAGTAACGCTTATCCCTCTTGCGGCCAATAACTCTTCAACATCTCGAAAGCTAAGTGTAAATAAATGGTACAGCCACACGGCGTGACTAATTACCTGAGACGGGTAGCGATAACCCGCGTACATTTTAGTATTTTTCATACTCAGATTATCTCACATTTACTGGTACATGCGATAAGTTGACAATACCATAACGAGGGTTTTACTGGTTCAATGGCTCTGAAAATAATCCAATATCGAATTTACGGCTTTCTTTGTTAGCCGTTTTAACTTTGTTCAGCAATGTATCTAGGCTTTCGCGTGTTAAGTACTTACCCGATGAAATCACAGCTTGAATAGAGCGTGTATGCCGAATATCTTCAAGTGGATTTTCAGTAAGCAAGACTAAATCGGCACGATACCCTTTGGCAATCATGCCACTATTGGCGTTCAACCATTGAGCCGGCGCTAAGGTGGCGCTTTGAAGCACCTGCGTATTCGTTAATCCAGCATTGTTTAAGCTCTCAAGTTCGTCATGGAATGAAAAACCAGGTACAGTACCCGGTGAATTGGCGTCGGTGCCAGCGGTGATAAGCACATCATTTTGCGCTAACGCCTTAAGCATAATATGAATGGCGGCTACATAAATATCGGTAGTACGCTTTGATTTTTCTATACGTGCTGGACTGAATCCTTCAACTTGTGCTTGATAATTATTGTCACCAGGCAACCATCCAGGTGCAAGCCATGAGCCTTCTATAATGCCCGGATTTTGATATTCTAATTCAATCGTTTTAAGAAAGTTATGTGTGTCATAACGCTGTTTGGGCAAGCTTTCCATAAGCCAAATTGTGCTAGATACAACAATGTTATTTTGTTTGACACGTACCGCAATTTGTTCAGCCTTTTCAGTAATATATTCTAGATATTGATCGCCGTTAGTATATGTAAGACCACCAAATTCGCGCATACTCGCTTTAACTATTTCTTCTACATGAGCAAGTTGAGATTGCCCAGAATTATACAAGTCTTCTAAGGTAAGCTCGCCGGCAAGATGACCTACAACCGGAATACCTGTTTTTATGGCCTCATCGTTTAGGGCGAAGAATGCTTCTGGGTTTACATTGTATGCTTTTATCCCATCGTAACCTTCATTCTTGAATTTTCTTACGGCAGCCCTAGCTTCTGATGCTGTATTATATCCTTTGCTTTCCCCAAAAAGCGTTTTTAGACTTACCATAAAGCCTTTTTTAGACGACATACCGCCAGCGGCCACATAAATTTGAGGGCTTAAGGCACCGTTTTGCGCTTGTGTGCGCCATTTTAAATAAGTGTTATCAGTTAACGAACTCATATTAGCAATGTGCGTGACGCCATTAGCTAAATAAAGCAACAGGTCGTTTTTACTTCTCCATAAATGAACGTGGGTATCAATTAATCCGGGGATTAGATATTTGTCTTTGCCGTCTATTACTTTGAATTCTTTGCTGACAGCAAGGTGGTTTGCCACTTCGATTATCTTGCCGTCTCGAATGAGTACGGTTTGATTAGTTAGCATTCGGCTGCTGTCAGGCGACAATACATTTACGTTCGTTATTGCGAGTGCTTTGGCAGAATCGGCAATATTTTTGGTATCTACTAGGTCGGTACTTGCACCACTATGTTGGGCTATTTGATGCTCAACAATTGCGCAAGAACCTATGCTCAGTGCACTAAAAATGAGCACAAACCTTAGCGAAATTTTCTTAATTGACATAGCTTTCGTTAACCTGTTCTTTCAATATTAATTAAGCCCAATTAAACCTGAAAATTAATAAAAAAGACTCTCAAAATGTGTGTTGAGAGCAATTATTTATAATTTGAAGGTATAGAGGTGGTAAATTACCTAGTACTCATTAATAGTTGATGCTGGTTCCTTAAACCGCAATTGTAAAACTGAGACTTAATCAATGACATTTTCATTGTTCGAATTATTGCTAATCATAGGACTTACGCAAGGTGCAGTTGCAAGTGTATTGCTGGCAACTTCAAGTAAGAATAAAGTAAGCAACCGTATACTTGCCCTTGGCGTGTTCTCATTTTGTTTATTTTCAACAAAGATGTTGTTTAATAGTTTAGGTTGGTCAGATACACCTCAACTACGATACATCCCAATAGGTATTCAACTTGCTATTGCTCCTTTTATTTATTTTTATCTTTTAAGCGTTACTGCACCAAAATTCACACTTACCAAAAACACTATTTATCACTTTATACCGTTTTTTTTCATGCAAATTTTTGCTTGTGCTCTTTACGTCAAAACATTTGGTATGCAAAGCATTGCCCAGCAAGACGTGACAGTCGAGCATTTACTGTATGGACCCATAAAATTAATTGAAGACTACCTAACGTTATTATCAATAGTATATTATTTATTTAAAGGATTTATCGCGCTTAAGCAGTATCGTGAAAATATTTATAGTAATGCTTCAGATACAGCGTACCCTTCGTTCAATTGGCTCTTGGTTATTTTTGTTTTGTCAGCAGTATTAGGCTTATTTTTATTGCTTAATATGCTTGCAGAATTGGTTTTCAACTTAAGTGCGACCACATTCTTACATTGGCAAATCTACTTTGTTTACATGTCATTATTAATCTATTGCTTGGGTTTGATCGCTTATAAACAACCGCATTTTCAGGTGCAACAAGTACTTCAAAAAGCTATCATAAAAGATCCTGAAAAGTTACAGCAAGATCAGTTGAATGGCATTATTAGCGCCTTTGAAAACGAGCTTCACAACAACAAAGCCTATTTAAACCCTACACTTAGTGCCATAGATGTAGCTACTGTTATTAATGTCAATCAAAGCGCGCTGTCATTTGCTATTAACAAACATTACCAAAAAAGCTTCAGAGATGTGATTAACGAACTTAGAATAAGTGAGGTAAAAACTAAGCTAAAACACAATGCAGAAAATGGTCAATCTATTTTGTCTATCGCTTTAGAGTGCGGGTTTAATTCTGAAGCAAGCTTTTATCGTATTTTCAAAAAACAGGCTGGCCTAGCACCAAAGGCTTATTTTCAATCTTTGTAAATGGCTACTTTTGCGTTAAAGCGCTATGCATTTTTCGGTAAAAAAAGATACGAGGAGTCGTTATCAAAGCAATAGCATGGACAAACTATGGGGGGCCTGAGGTTCTGCAGCTTACCGAGTT
>JBLHMY010000227.1:0-3229 GCA_047621065.1 Glaciecola sp.
GGAAAACTGAAAGGTATGTAAAGGGTATGAATAAAGCGTGAATATCGTACTTACAAAAAGTAAGCAACTGCTGTTTGACAAAGCGCGCAGCTTTTGTGAAGACAAAGGCGCACGCTTTACGCCCTTGCGGGCGCGTGTATACGAAATACTGCTGCAAGAAGATTCCTCTATAGGTGCATACGACTTACTTGATAAACTAAAAATAGTCGAAGAGTCCGCTAAGCCACCTACAGTTTACCGAGCCTTAGACTTCTTCCTAGAGTTAGGTCTTGTGCATAAAGTAGAATCTACCAACACATTTAAAGCTTGCCATCATTTTGGCTCTTCACATCCAGTGCAATTTTTGATTTGTGACGGCTGCGGCAATGTTCAAGAAATAAGTTCTGAAGGTGTAGAAGAAACATTAGAGTTACAGGCAAAGCAAAATAATTTTCATATTATTAGCCAAACCATAGAAGCTCATGGAATGTGTCGAAAGTGCCATGTAGTGGTAAATGGATAAGGCGACTGCGTTGCTGGCCTAAAAATCACTCACATTTTAACTAATACATTGGGCAGTACTTATTTAGAAATGTGCTTCAATTACTATCGTAATAAGCGGTGTTGTACTAATAACTAAGCTTAAAACAATCATAATTTCAAATAAAGGAATTTATCTTATGAAAAGACTGACACTTTTGTTGGCAAGTGCTTTAACAGCATCTATTGCAACAGCTCAAGCACAACAAGCGCCGCCTTACGAAAGTTGGGTAGGTGGATTTGTACAATATTACAACGCTGACGGCAGCAAAACTGCACCTGTAGGTGGATTAACCGACGGCAAGGGATTTGGTGGCGAAGTTGGTTTTCGTTTTGACCCTTCATGGGCAATAAGATTTGAGCTTGGTCGTGTACTAATTGGTCATGAGAGCGGTAACCCACAAGCGCTAAATGATGACGGTACACAGTTAGGTGCCGACATTATGTACTTCCTCGAAAACGACATTGCCTATTTTTTTGGTGGTTTACGCGAACAATCGCTTATTACCGAGAATTACCGCATGGGTAACATTGGTGTGGGTAAACACTGGGAAATTTCTGATACTTTACGCATAATTACAGAAGTTGCGGCTTATCATGATTTTGGTCAAGACCACAACGAGTTTAGTGCTAAATTAGGTTTAGCCTATATTTTTGGTACCCATACTACGGGAGTTAACCCAGATAGCGACGGCGATGGCGTTTATGATGCTATAGACCGCTGTTGGTCAACACCTGTTGGTCAAGCAGTAGATGCTACGGGTTGTAATGTCGATATTGACGGCGACGGTGTACTAAATGCACAAGACCAGTGCCCAACAACCCCAGCAGGCAGCGTAATAGATTCCTCTGGCTGCACAATTAAAGATGCTGATAACGATGGTGTACTTGATGCAAACGATAGTTGTCCAAATACAGCGGCGGGTGTAAGCGTTAATGCTAAAGGTTGCGCAGTTAATTTAGACACCGACAATGACGGCGTTCTTGACAGCGTTGACAAATGTTTAGCTACCCCTATCAGCGACAAGGTAGATGAAACTGGTTGTAGTGTATTTGAGCAAAAAGAAGTGTCGGTAGGACTCGATATATTCTTTGAGAACAACAGTAGCGAAATTACTAACCCCAATTCTGCACGTATTCAAGAGTTTGCAGCGTTTATGGCTCGCTTCCCAAATACCCAGGCGGTCATTGAAGGTCATTCTTCAACGGTTGGAGAAGCTGATTATAACCAAATGTTATCTGAAAACCGGGCTGAATCAGTTCGTATGCTTTTGATAAATGAATATGATGTAGACGCGACTCGTTTAAAAGCAATTGGTTATGGTGAGACCAGACTAAAGAGCACTGCTAATACAAATGAAGCAAGTCGTATGAACCGCCGAATAGAAGCTAAGGTGACTGCGCTGGAAGAAACCAAAGTAAATCGGTAAGTTTCGGCAACTACCGGGCCGCTTGCGTTAATATACGTTTAGCCTAAAAGACAAAAACCCCAAAGATGAAACATTCTTTGGGGTTTTATTTTTGTTCTGTTATATATTTAGACCAACTCTGGCTGCTAATCTTCGCCGTAGGCAGAACCTGTGTAGTTGTCAAAACGCGAAAAATGGCCCTGAAAAGTGAGTCTTGTGGTGCCTATAGGACCGTTTCTTTGTTTGCCAATAATAATTTCAGCAACACCCTTTATGTCACTATTTTCGTTATAAACCTCATCGCGGTATATAAACATAATAAGGTCTGCATCTTGCTCAATAGCGCCCGATTCACGTAGGTCTGAGTTAATTGGGCGCTTATCGGCTCGCTGCTCCAAACCACGGTTTAGCTGTGATAATGCAACAACAGGGCACTTCATTTCTTTGGCTAAAGCTTTAAGAGAACGTGATATTTCAGATATTTCAAGCGTTCTATTATCAGATAAAGAAGGCACACGCATCAACTGTAGATAATCAATCATGATCATAGACAGACCGCCCTTGTCGCGCGCTAATTTACGCGCCCGAGTGCGCACCTCCATGGGCGTAAGTCCTGAAGAGTCATCTATATAGAGGTTATCTCTTTCTTTGAGCATAACCATGCTCGATTGAATTTTGCCCCAATCATCGTCGTTTAACTGCGCGGTTCGTATTGAAGTTTGATTGACCCGGCTTAAAGAGGCAAGCATCCTCATCATAATCTGGTCCGCGGGCATCTCAAGACTAAACACTAGCACTGGCTTTTCTTCAAGCAGCAGAGCATTTTCAACTAAATTCATTGCAAAAGTAGTATTATGCACACAAATATCTTGGGCAATAAAGTTATGCAACTCCGGCACAGTTAAGTCATATACTTGTTGCTCACCTTTAGGTGTTATTGATACTATTTCATCCCAATATAGGTCTGATGTAGCCAAGGAATGCAAATAACTATCGTGGAAAACAGTCGCAAAGAAAGCAGCATTTTGTCTTGTTAACCAGCCTTTCTCAAATGCAAGAAAATGACTGTTATGTTTTTGCAGTTTTACAATTCCTTTGCTGTCAAGCAGCGCTTTCCAAGTACTATCGCCTTTTAGTGAATTTATATAGGTAACTACCGTGCTCGGCAATTTTTCATAATCGTTGCGCACTTTATCAAGCTCAGCAAGAAGCACCGCAATTTCATTTTTTGTACCTATATGTCCTATTACATTAAGAAAATGACGAATACTCTTGTGGTCGATAATCTTAATTTGCACCGT
>JBLHMY010000228.1:0-3214 GCA_047621065.1 Glaciecola sp.
TACATACTTTTGTTGGCGGGAGAAATGAAACTAGTGGCGGTTTAGTTGAAATTTATAACTACCAAGCAGATGGATTTAAAACACTTAACTCCGGGCAGGATACTGGTTTTAACAAAACAGATTTATTGACTAAATTTGATATCTATTTAGACGATGACAAACGTCACCAGTTAGAATTTAAACTTAAGTATTCTGACGAATCTTCTGATGAAACCTATGTGGGAATAACTCAACAAGACTTTAGTCAAAATCCATTTCAACGTTATTCAGCCACTCAACTTGATAATATGTCCACCGAACATAAACATGCGTCCGTGCATTATGATTATAGAATTTCTGAGAATATGGACTTAAGTGTTATTGCGTATATCAACGATTTCGGTCGTAACTGGTATAAAGTATCAAAAATAAATGGCAGTAGTCTAGGTAGCGGCGCAGAAGAAATTGCCAGCAACTTCGATGCCGCTGTTTTTGCTAACGCTGCACCTGACGACATTACAGTAACCTTAAAGGCCAATAACCGTGAATACTTGTCGCGCGGTATTCAAGGTCAATTCGCGCTCTATCTCGATAATCATCAAATCAATATCGGTGCCAGAGTGCACAATGATGAGATGGATAGATTTCAGTGGGTTGACCAATATGCGCTTACAACTGATTTTTCGATGAGCCTTCTCGACGCCGGCGTACCCGGCACCGATTCAAACCGAATTGACAGTGCCAACGCATATAGTTTTTTTGTTAAAGATAAAATGACATTTGGTGACTTCATCGTTACTGCTGGCGTACGCTATGAAAATGTAAATTTAGCCCGTGATGACTGGGGCAAAACTGATCCTCGACGCACTGAAAATCCGAGCGAACGTAATAACGAAGTTAATGCATTTTTACCGAGCATCGGTGCTACTTATCAAGCAAATGATAACTGGATTTTATTGGCAGGGGTGCAAAAAGCGTTTGCACCCCCGTCACCAGGTAACAATAACGCTGACAATGAAGAAGGCTGGAACTATGAGTTTGGAGGACGTTTTAGCTACGGTAGCATTAACGGAGAGTTGATTGGATTTGTAACTAATCTTGATAATCTGCATGGTAACTGCACTGCTAGTCAAGGCTGTAACGATGACCTAATCGGTCAGCAATATAACGCTGGTAAAGTAGATATATCGGGGGTTGAATTTGTTATCAATCACCGAGCCGAATTCAACGGTTTTGCCGTACCTACTCGATTCAATTACACTTACTCTAGCGCCGAATTCGCGGAGACTTTTGAATCCGAGTTGGATGTTTGGGGCAGCGTAGAAGCAGGCTTTGACATTCCCTATTTACCTGAGGTTACATGGCAACTAGAAAGCGGTATTGCTGGTGATAATTGGCAGGTGTTAGCAGCGGTCAAATATGTAGATGAAATGCGAGTTGTTGCGGGCAGTGATAACATCAATGAAAGCAACGGCATAAAAGCGCGTACTATAGTCGACATATCAGCCAACTATCAAATTGATGAAAAACAAAGCCTATATGTCGTATTGGATAATTTGTTTGACAAAGAATACGCTGTAACTCGCCAGCATGGTGGTCTTCAGGTCGGTAAATCACGTTCATTGCAAGTGGGTTACAGATATCAATTATAGAATTTATTTATAGTCTAGGAATTATAGTGACTGAGGTAGTCCTTGAATAAAAGGGCTACCTGTTTCCATATTGGACGGATTGTAAGTTTTACTAAATATAGGCTCAGTATCCATTAAAATTCAAATTCAGGTCTAAAATTTGCTGGGTTGAGGTATTTTTAGACTTGCCGCCATTAACAGGGTGACAACACAACTCATCCGCTAGCTGCTGAAAACTGATGAGAAGATCTTTTAATGAACGTTTTAACCATGCTTGGCTAAGGCCATTTAATGCTGAAAGTTTAGGTATGGTGTGTTATCGCTCGTTATTTAGCATAATGGTTTAGCGTTTGCCACGCCAAGTTAGCGACTGCAAATTCAATTGAGACAGATCGACCTGCCCCGCAATTATTTCATTACACAGTTTGACCACAAGTTTTGCCTGCGAGTGATTCAGATTTTTGTATGCTGGACGCTTTCAGAAAAAAGCGGTTTTTCATAAACCGAGAATTATCTTTTATCTTTAAACTTAAGCGTAAAGAAAAACAATACGAAGTAACTTCCGAAGGCAAACCAATATGGTAACGCGCCATCTATTGAGTATAAATAAGTACCTAGTAACGGTCCTATAGCGAAACCTAGGGGAGGACATGATCCGGCAATACCCGCCACTGCTCCCTGTTCTTCAGACGAAACAGCAATGGAGGCGCCTGCCATAAATCCTGGCCCTGCCAGGCCCATACCCATCCCTAGAATACACATAGACAATATATACATGCTCTGAGAATCGCCCAATGCCATAATGCCAAAAGCTATCATCATTATAGGCATGGATATTCTGAGTAACACAAAGGGTCTTACAGACAAGCGAGGTATGACTAGCAGCTGCACAAATAGTGCCGCAGCCGCTGAAAACATCAAACTAAATCCCACAATTTTTGCAGTTTCAATACCACTTAATGCCAACTCATCTTGAAAACGAAACGCAATAGTTTGCTGCACAATGGCAAAGCCCATAAACAAAAGTACGCCGGCAACCACTAGCGGCAAAATTCGCGGGTCGGAATACTTAAGTCTCGGTGGCTTTTTTATTACGCTTGCTTTTGGCAACACAGGTAAAGCAAAAAGTGTTAACACTGCCGCGGCTAGAGTTAATAAAACCGAAAAATACAACGGTGTGAGTAAACTAATACCGGCGAGCAACCCACCAATGGCAGGCCCTAATATCGAACCAATATTGCCTGCGGCACCAATGGCTCCCATGCCTTTAATACGGTCTTCTACGGTCGTAATATCAGCCATGTATGCATTGGCTGATGGCGAAACAGCAGCCATTACCGTTGCATTAGCAACCCGAGTCAGAATTAATAATATTAGTGCGGTTAAAGGAACAAGATAACCCAGAAGCGCCATTTGAAACACACCCGCAAACATCACTGTTCCTGCTGAATAACCAAACAGGCCTATTAGCAGAATTTTTCTTCGACCCCAGACGTCACTAGCGCGTCCCCAAAAAGGGCTGACCAGAAAAAGGGTTAATGATGAGGCAGAAATAATTGCACCAATTTGTACTTCTACTAAGCCAATCTCTCTGCCAAGCGGCG
>JBLHMY010000229.1:0-3022 GCA_047621065.1 Glaciecola sp.
GCGTATTCATCGGTCGTCTATTGTTCGATGCAGCTACATATCCGAGTTGCGTCCTAATGACAAAGGCGATTACAACATTATCCTGCAAAGCGGAGAAATGTTAACCCTATCCCGTAGGTATCGTTCAAAATTAGACGAATTAACACTTTAGACGGTTTATGCTGTTTCCGCAGATTGATATTATTCGCAGTGGGCGAAAATTTCAGCTGCACTAAATTGTATTATGGATGCCAATATCGAGCCTAAAGCCAGCAGGCTACGAACACTCCTAAGCTCCTATGGTTAACACTACCTTGCTAAAGCCAAACCAATATAACATGGTCATTTATAATAGAGATGGGGCAGGGATGAACTTCACAATTGATGTGACAAGCTATAAGAAACTCATTCTGGGCTGCTTATAAAGTTGCCGTTAGAGCAGTTGTTAGTAGCAATTTGAATATAATTTCTTCATGCTTTGAGCGTTAACTTAATTGACTCAGTAATATAAAAAATAATCCAGTTTGTACTTTGACGGTACTCAATACTTGAAGGAAAAAAATGACAACCACTGGCATTGGCACACAAACATCAGATCAAGCATTAGCCACATTAAGCGATATGACAAACACGCTGACCCCCATCCAACCTGAAGAACATCTAGCACGTATTGCTAAAGCGCAAGCATATATGCAAACAAACAATATTGATGCCATTTATCTTAATGCGGGTACCAATCTAACCTATTTTACCGGTATGAAATGGTATGCAAGTGAGCGTATGGTTGGTGCGATATTACCCTCAACTGGCAAGGTGCAATATATAGCCCCATATTTTGAAATTGGCAGTTTAAATGGTTTTAAGATCATAGATGGACCAATTCATGGCTGGCAAGAACATCAAAGTCCCTACACTTTATTTGTAGAGGTATTACAGCAATTAAATATAAGCGCCACCGCCACTATTGGCATTGATGAAAGTGCGCAGTTCTTTATATTCGACGGTATCAATAAAGCCCAAACAGGCCTAAATTTAATCAACGCACAAGCCGTCACCGCCCACTGCAGAATGCACAAATCAGATAACGAAATTGCCTTAATGCAAGGTGCAATGAACATGACATTGGCTGTGCATCAAGCTACGGCAAGCATGCTGTATGCAGGTATAAGCACCATAGAAGTAGAAGCTTTTATCAAACTCGCGCACCAAAAAGTGGGCGCGCCAGGTAACTATTTTTGCATTGTGTTATTTGGTGTTGCTACGTCTTTCCCCCATGGTGTTAAAGATGCACAAATACTCAAAACAGGCGATGTGGTGTTAATCGATACTGGCTGTAAAGTGCATGATTATTTATCAGACATTACTCGTACTTATGTTTTTGGTGAGCCAACAGCTAGGCAGCGACAGTTCTGGAATACTGAAAAATCCGCGCAACTAGCCGCCTTTAACGCTGCGCAGATTGGTGTGACTTGTGAAGAGGTTGATGGCGCAGCGCGCAGTTACTTAGCATCACAAGGATTAGGGCCAGAGTATCAAACACCAGGTTGCCCGCACCGAACCGGCCATGGCATTGGTTTAGACATTCATGAGTGGCCTTATTTAGTGGGTGGTAATAAAACCCTACTTGCCACAGGCATGTGTTTTAGCAACGAACCTATGCTGGTGGTGCCCGATGAATTTGGTATTCGTTTAGAAGACCATTTTTATATGACCGACAATGGCCCACGTTGGTTTACACAGCCAAGCAACAGCATAGAAAATCCATTTGGGTAAAATAATGGTGTTTTTGATTCATTTTTACGAAATGATAAGACTACATGTCTCTTGATTGAAATAAACATAAGGAATGAATGTGAAAAAAATAATCTTGTTAACAATGGCCGCTTTTTTTCTAATGGCTTGTGAGCCCCAAAATAACAGTCAGACTCAATCAATTGCAATTGAAAGTGAGGCAATAACGGCAGACTTTGAGCAAGTCATTAGCGGTATTACCCAAGATTGGCTGCGTTCGTCACCACAAAGTGCAAGCTCTCTTGGCGTATCAGAGGATTTTGCAGGCGGTCCATATATGGGGCGTTTGGGACGCACCGGCCTGGCGGGTCGTGATGAGACCATGAAACTTGTAAGATCATTTGTCGACAGGCTAGAAAACTTAGAAGCCAAAACCCTCACTGAGCAACAACAGCAAATGGTTGAAATACAGTTATTTCGATATCGACAACTTGTCGCCATTTCTGAATTAGTTGACTACGGTACACCCTATTTAAGTGCTTATGGCCCGGCATATGAACCTTATGCTGTTGCCCAAATGAACGGCCCCCATGTTGAATTTTCTAGCTTAATGCAAAATGACCACCCAGTAACCAATAAGACCCAAGCACAAGCTTTTATATCAAGATTAGTGGCATCTGGGGATATGTTGTCTGGCTTAGAAGAAGAAGTATTAGCGGATGCGAAAAAAGGGGTAATGCCCCCCGACTTTATTATTGTTAAAACGGTAGGCATGTTAAGAGGTATGGTGCTTGCAGCTCCTAAAGACAACGGGATTTATACAAGCTTTGTAAGCCGTCTAAAACAAAATAACATTGAAGGTGCAGAACAATTAAGTGCCCAAGCCCTCTCTGCGCTGACTGAATATACCTATGCTGGATATAACAAACTCGCCAACACCTTAGAGTCGCTAGCTGACAAAGCGGTTAATCAAGCATCCTTATCACGTTTGCCTAACGGTAAGGCTCTATACGATGCGATGATTTTATTGAATACCGACACCACTATGAGCGCACAGAAAATACATCAAATAGGTCTAGATAATGTGATCCGGATCCACGGCGAAATGGATGTGATACTAAATTCAGTAGGGCGCAGTGAAGGTAGTGTAAGTGAACGACTTAATGCCATGAGTAAAGACCCTGGGTTAGTGTATCCAGACACCGAAGCTTATAAAAATCAAACCCTTGAAGAAGTGCGCGCGATGGTTACAGCAATCGAAGAAATTGCACCACAATATTTTGGCACCCTTCCAAAATCAGCCCTAGAGGTG